>NZ_JACGMO010000089.1:0-32297 GCF_015354745.1 Micromonospora sp. S-DT3-3-22 | reverse complement strand
ACGCCCTGGGGGCCGGGCCGCACTCCCCCGCCGACGTCGACGCGACGCTGGCCGGGCTGGTCGACCGGGTGGCCCGCCGGATGCGGGCCGCCGGCCGGGCCGGCCGGACGGTGACCCTGCGGCTGCGGTTCGCCGACTACACCGCGGCCACCCGGTCGCGGACCCTGCGCCGGGCCACCGACCGCACGGCGTCGCTGCTGGCCGCCGCCCGGTCGCTGATGCGGGCCGCCCAGCCCGAGCTGGACCGACGGGGGATCACCCTGGTCGGGGTGGCGGTGGGCAACCTCGACGACGCCCCGGTCCAGCCCGAACTGCCGTTCACCCCCGACCGGGAGATCGAGCTGGACACCGCCGTCGACGCCGTCCGGGACCGGTTCGGCGCGGCGGCGCTGACCCGGGCCACCCTGCTCGGCCGTCGCCCCGGTCTGGAGATGCCCCGATTGCCCGACTGATCCGTCGGGGCTTCCCCGGCCCCGTCGGCTCGGGCATGCTGGGTCGATGGGAGAGGTACTGCCGATGCCCAGCTTCGGTGACCTGTTCACCGACGTACGGGGCGACGAACGGACGATGCGGGTCAGCTACCACCCGGAGCGGGGTGCGGTGGTGCTGTCCCTGTGGAGCGGCACGACCTGCCGGGGGTCGTTCCGGATGGCCGTCGACGACGTGTCCCGGCTGCGCACCGTGCTGGCCGAGGTGGAGGCGTCGCTCACCCCGACCACGGTGCTGCCGGCCGTCCCGCCCGTCTCCCGGCCACCCGCCCCCACCGGAGCCCCCACCCGGGTCGCGCCCCGGCCACCGGCCGTCGACCAGACCGGCGACATCTCGGGCACCGCCCACCGGGGGATGCTGCCGGTCCCCCGGGTGGCCTGACCGCGCAGGCCGCCCCGGGGCGCTCACCAGGCGCAGGGGGCGTAGTCCTTGAGGAAGCAGCCGTACAGTTCCTCGCCCCGCTCGCCACGGACGATCGGGTCGTACACCCGGGCGGCTCCGTCGACCAGGTCCAGCGGGGCGTGGAACCCCTCGTCGGCCAGGCGCATCTTCGTCGGGTGCGGGCGCTCGTCGGTGATCCACCCGGTGTCGACGCTGGTCATCAGGATGCCGTCGGCGCGCATGTCCTCGGCGCTGGTGCGGGTGAGCATGTTCAGCGCCGCCTTCGCCATGTTGGTGTGCGGGTGCCCCGCCCCCTTGTAGCCCCGGGCGAACTGCCCCTCCATCGCCGACACGTTCACCACGTACGCCCGCCCGGTCGGTGCGGCGGCCAATGCCGGCCGGAGCCGGCTGACCAGCACGAACGGGGCCGTCACGTTGCACAGCTGCACCTCGAGCAGCTCGACCGGGTCGACCTCGTGCACCCGCTGCACCCAACTGTTGGTGTCCCCGAGGTCGGGGGCGAGCCCACCGGCGTCGACGGCGGTGGCGGCGGCGATCCGCTCCGGCGTCGCGGACCGGCCGGTCAACGCCAGCGCGGTGAGGGCGTGCGGGGCGATGGTGGGCGTCGGCAGGGTGCCCTCGGGCAGCGCCAGGGTGACGCCCCGGCCGCCGGTGAAGGTGAGTAGTTCCGGCAGCGGCCCGTCGGGCAGCGCCGCCGACTCGGCGGCGACCAGGTGGGCGTACGCGCCGGGGGTGCGGCGTACGGTCTGCGCGGCGTTGTTGATCAGGATGTCCAGCGGGCCCTGCGCGGCGACCGAGTCGGCCAGCGCCACCACCTGGGCGGGGTCGCGCAGGTCGATGCCGACCACCCGGAGCCGGTGCAGCCACTCGGTGCTGTCCGGCATGGCGGTGAACCGGCGGACCGCGTCGTGCGGGAACCGGGTGGTGATCGTGGTGTGCGCGCCGTCGCGCAGCAGGCGCAGCGCGATGTACATGCCGATCTTGGCGCGGCCCCCGGTGAGCAGGGCCCGCCGCCCGGTCAGGTCGCACCGCGCGTCGCGGCGTTCCCGGTTGACGGCGGCGCAGTCGGGGCAGAGCTGGTGGTAGAACGCGTCCACCTGGCGGTACCGGGTCTTGCAGATGTAGCAGCCGCGCGGGTTGATCAGCGTTCCGGCGGTGTCCCCGGCGGTGGGTGAGGCCAGCGGGATGCCCTTGGTCTCGTCGTCGATCCGCCCCGGGGCGCCGGTGGCGGTGGCGGCCGTCACGGCCCGGTCGTGCGCCAGGACGGCGTCCCGCCGCTCCTCGCGTCGCCGCTGCTTCACCATCTTGAACAGCCGGGCGGTGGCCCGCTGCACCCGCACCACGTCCGGGTGGTCGCTGGGCAGCGACTCCAGCGCCGCGAAGACCCGCAGCGCGGCCGCCAGGTCACCCTGGTCGACACCGGGGGTGCCGGCGTCGGGGACCGGTTGTCCGACGTTGTCCACCGTCATGTCCGCTATCGTCCCGCCCTCGCGTCCGGGGCCGACCGCCGGCCCGACCCGGGAACTCTACGCACCCGGGCCGGGCCGACGCGACGTCCGCGCCTGACATCGGCGGTGAGCTGGGCCACCGCCGGCCGGCGGGACCGCCCCACAGGTCAGGGCAGCTTGATGCTGCGGGTGTTCGGGAAGCTGTACGGGCAGGACCCCGACGAGCCGGTGCCCACCACGACGTACCCGGCCGGAATGGGCGACACCGAGCAGATCGTGGTGATGCCGGTGGTGGACGGGGTGGTGATGGTCCACGTGTTCGGGAAGCTGTACGGGCAGGACCCCGACGAGCCCTCAGCCACGATCACGAACCCGGTCGGCAGGGTCGCCGCCTTGCACACCACGCTCGCCGAACCGGTGGGTGGGATGCGGATCGTCCAGGTGTTGGGGAAACTGTACGGGCAGGACCCCGACGAACCCTCCGCCACGATCACGTAGCCGGTCGGGATGGCGGAGGCCTTGCACACCACGGTGGTCGAGGTGGTCGACGGGGTGGTGATGGTCCAGGTGTTGGGGAAACTGTACGGGCAGGACGCCGACGAACCCTCCGCCACGATCACGTAGCCGGCGGGGATCGGTGAACTCTTGCAGATCGTCGTCGTCGCGGCGCTGGCCGGCGTGGCGACGGTGAGCGTGGCGGCCACCCCCGCGACCAGGACGGCGAGGGCGGCCAACACGGTGCGCAGGGGGGTGGTCGTTCCCGGGCCCCGCCGCCGCAGCGGCAGGCCCGTCCGGGCGATCCAGTTCACGCGGGATTCCCTTCACTCACGGAGCGCGCGACTACCGACGGCATCGTTGCCGATACGCGCTGTGAGCATAATGGACGGTCGGAGGCCGCCCGGCAACCCCCGCCCCTCCCGACCGGGAGGCGACGGTGGGCGGACACCGGCACCGCCGGCTGTCGGGGCCGTCCCCGACGGGACACTGCCGCGCGTAACCGGTTGCTACCGTGTCGGTGACGTCGGGTCGGCCGACCACGGCGGGCCGACACCACCGGGCAAGGTGGCATCGGCGGCCGATGTCCCCTGGGGAGGGTCGGATGTGGGCGGACGAGACGACACTGGACGCGGCGGCACGCCGGCTCGACGAATGGGAGTCGTTGCTCGCCGGGCAGGCGGAACGGGCGCGCGCCCTGTCGGCCAGCGCGCAGGCGTTGACCGGCACCGCCCGCAGCTCCGACCGCACCATCGAGGTCACCGTCGACTCCACCGGTCTGCTGGTCGACCTGCGGCTCGACGAACAGACCCGGCAGCACTCCGCCGCCCACACCGCCCGGCAGATCATGGCGACCACCCGGGCGGCCCGTACCGACCTGCTGCGGCAGCTCACCGAGGCCACCACCCGGGCCCTCGGCGCCGACGACCCGGCCACCCAGGCGATCATCGAGTCCCACCGGCGGCGACTCCACGCCGGGCCAGGCACGCCGGATGCCCACCGGTGACGGCCTCCGGGTCGACCCGGACGACCTGAACCGGCACGCCGCCCACCTCGACCGCTGCGCCGACAGCCTCGACACCGCCCGCCGGGCCGGCCGGCACGTCCGGCTCGACGCCGACGCGTACGGGCAACTCTGCGCGATCATGCCGGTGCTGCTCGACGGCCTCCAGCAGACCCTGGTCGACGGCGTCGGCACCGCCGCCGGTTCGGTCCGTGACACCGCCGCGAAGCTGCGGTCCGGCGCCGCGGGCTACCGGGCCGCCGACACCCGGGCCGCCCGACACCTCGACCGGATACGGGACGGTCGGTGACCGGCAACCCGCTGGTCGCCACGGCGTCGGACGCCGGCCCCAGCGCGTGGGCCGGGATCTGGATCTGCGAGGACATCGAACTCATCGCCCGGGGCGTCCGCAGCGGAAGCTGGATCGACGGCAGCCTCGGCGTGGTCAGCGCCGGACTGGACGCCCTCGCCCTCGTCTCCGACCCGGTCGGCGCGCTGCTCCAGTACGGCATCGCCTGGCTCATCGAGCACGTCAGACCGCTCAGCGAAGCCCTGGACTGGCTCGCCGGCGACCCGGCACAGATCACCGCCCACGCCCAGACCTGGCGCAACGTCGCCGCAGCCCTCCGGCAGGACGCCGCCGAACTGACCCACGCGGTGCGTACCGAGGTCGCCGGCTGGGGTGGCAGCGCCGGCACCGCCTACCGGGCCTGGGCCGCCGAGCAGCAGCGGGCGATCACCGGCCTCGCCGAGGGCGCCGACACCCTCGCCGCCGCCACCGAGGGCGCCGCCGGCCTCGTCGCCGCCGTCCGGCTCCTCGTCCGCGACGCCATCGCCGCCTGCGTCTCCCGCCTCGTCGTGTACGCGGGCGAACTGCTCGCCACCGGCGGTCTCGCCACGCCGTGGGTGGTGGAGCAGGTGACCACGCTGGTGGGATCGTGGGCGGCGCGGATCGCCCGGCTGCTGCGCGGGTTGCTGGCCAGCCTGCGACGGCTGCTGCCGGAGCTGCGCCGCCTCGGCGACCTCATCGAGAAACTCAAACAGGCCCTCAACCGGCTCCGCAACGGAGGCCCAGCTAACGGAAGGAACAGGCCGCCTGCCGAGCCTCCTCGCCGTGCCGATCCACCGCGTCTCGACGAGGACCAACGGCTCCGTCAGCTCGGCATGGATCCGGCCACGGGCAGGTTCCGGCCCGGTGAGGCCGAAACAGCAGCCCGGCTGGAGCGGGAGCTGGACGTGACGCTGACCCGGGCCCCGCAGAACTCGTCCGCCGACTGGGTCGACAGCAACGGCCGTACCTACGATGCGGTCGGCAACTTTCCGGGCCATTACTTCGACCAGCAGTGGCCTCAGTTGCAATACCAGATCGAGCGACACCTGACCAAGGCCGACCTCGTACCGGTTGACGTTTCGCGGTTCTCAGCGGAGCAGATCGCTACGATCGAGCGGTTCATAGCCGATCGCGGCCTCGGCCCGCGAGTGTTCATTGTGGGGAAATGATGGCTGGCCTCATCGTGCTGAAGCCCGGCGTCGATTGGACGGCGACCGGCGGTCTGTTCGACTGGACGCTGGAGTTCCTCGTCTCGAGGCTCTCCGACAGGCAGGTCGCCGACCAACTCCAGGAGATCGTCGACAACAACCTCGGCTCTGTCTGGGTCCATGAACTGCCCCCCAGCGCGCAGGTGGAGATTTTCGGTCATTGGCGACGCGGCCTGGTGGAAGCCGGCAAGGAGGATCTCCCGGAGAACGACCACAAGACCGAAGTTCTCCGCCACCTCCAGGAACTGGTGGACGCCACGTACTCGGCTGATCCAGACCCAGGCAAGACGAGATCATGACGCTTGACGACCTCACCGCGATGATGGCTGCTGACGAATACCACAGGTACGAGAGCAGTCCTGGTGGCGTCCTCTCCATCGTTACGCCGCCGGGATACTCACATGCCGTCATCGCGACCCGGCTGATGCTGTGGCTCGCCCAGGCGGTCGGGTTACGCATCCCGGGACGGCACGGTGGGGTCGGTGGACGCATCCCCGACCTGGTGGTGTGGAGCAAGGAACAGGCCGACGGGGTCTGGCTTCCGGTGGCCGACGTGCTGCTCGTCATCGAGGTCGTCTCGCCAGGTTCCGAAGGCGTGGACACCGTAACGAAGCGCAGTGAGTACGCCGCCGCTGGAATTCCCCAGTACTGGATGGTCGACCAAGATCAGGCTCAGACGGTGCACCATCTGGACGGCAATCGCTACACCCTGCGGGCAACCATGCCGCTCGCCTGGGTCCTCAACACCGACCCGGCAGAACACGATCTCGGCTGACACCACCGGAACCCGGTGCCCTGCGGATCATCGTGCATTGTCCCGCGTCGTACCGGGGGCGCTCGTGAATCGGCTGGTCACGTCGATCCCGTCACGCAGGTAGTCGCCGAGCCTGATCCGTACGCCGTTCCGGACCACTTCGGTGCCCGCTCCGAACGATTCCGGCATCCGCCGGGTACGCCACCAGCGCAACGGCTCCCCCGCCGCCCGCTTCTGCCGCTTGAGGACCGCCTCCGCCTCGATGACGTCCGCGTGCCGACCCTCGACGACCTCGACCAGTTGGGCGCCCGCCCGCAGGTGTTGCCGTACCCGGCTCGCCCCGCCGACGCCGAACTTCAGCAATCCGCGATGCCGCACCAGATACAGCAGGTACGGCGTGTCGCGGAGTGCGGCGAAGGTGCGGTCCTCGGGCTCGGGCGGGCACTGTGCGCAGCTGCGGTCGCGCAGCCGTTGCCACGAGTCGCAGCGCAGGTGCAGTCCCCAGGTCCCGTGCGAGAAGGGTGCCTGCCGTTCGCCGTACCACGGTAGGCCGTGGACGTCGCCGGCCAGGTCGGCCCAGCCGTCGCGGCGCCGCCTGTCGAGTTCCTCGCCGAGGGCGATCGCCGCCTGGAACTCGGCGGCGGCCCGGATGGAGACAGGCTCGGGGTCGGCGAGGCCTGCGAAGCGGCGAACCCGGTCCGCGAGTCCGGGTTCGTCAGGAAGCCGGGCCAGCAGGCGTGCGCCGGCGGCGAGGCTCAGGCCGGCCGACCGCTCGTCCAGGCAGATGTGGCACCGGGTCCGCCAGCCGGTACGGCAGACCCGGAGGCTGCCGCAGCTGCGGCACTGGTAGACGTCGACGCCCCCGCCCGGCAGCAGGCCGAGCGGTTGCACCTGTTCGGCGACCAGGGCGGCGCATGGGTGGCAGTGGGCGAACCAGGCGATGTCCGGGCCACGGTGGCGGGTGTTCGCCCGGCCTTCGACGGTGTCGCCGCAGTTGACGCAGATGCATCCCTCGGGTCGGCTGGCCCTCGACTGTCGCGTCGTCACTCGCCGGCACCGGCGGAGCGCCGGTTGCGGGCCCGGTGGGCGCGGGCTGCCTTGGCCTGCGGGGTCCCGCCCCGCCCACCCTCTGCCCAGGACACCTTGCTGTACCCGTCCCAACGGGCGTCGAGTGCAGCCGCCTTCTCGTGCCCGTCCGGGGTGACGGTGAAGTCGCAGTCGATCGCCCGCAACTGCATCCACACCGCGTTGACGATGTCGGCGTACTGATCTTCTTTCAGACCCCAGAGGCGTACGGTGAACTCCCGCTCGACCTGGCTCATCGCAGGCGGATTCCTGCACAGTGGTTGCTGCTGTGCTCGTGGCGGTGCCGCATCCAGAACACCACGTCGAGGACGCGGAGCAGGCTCACCGCCTCAGGCAGGCCCGCCTTCTCGTGCAGTGCGTGCAGCCGTTGCCCCAACACGCCCTCCTCCTCGCGGAACCTGCCGTGCAGCCACTCCCAGAAGCCGGTGCCGGTGCGGTAGGCGCAGGACACCACCGTGTCGTACACCGGCACCAGCTTCGGACGCTTGCGGGCGAGCAGCTTGCCGGCGATGACCCACCCGATGCCGTCCGCGTCACGCAGCGCCCGCCACGCGGCGTCCGCAGCACCGCCCGACACCACCAGTGGGTACGCCTCATCGGTACCCAACGCGACGTCGACCGGGACCATTGCCAGTTCGGCGGCGATCCGTTCACCGAGCTGCCCCTGCAACAGGTCGAGTGCCCGCCGTGGGGGCACCCGCACACCGAGCAGTTCCACCGCGACGAGGTCTTCGGCGGTGACGGCACCAGCCGTCTCAGGGCGGCTGCCGCCACCACCGAGTTGGTCGAACTGTCCGCCGGTGAACGCCGCGTCGCCGGTGGCGAGGTAGTAACCGTGCAGGTCGGAAACCGACCGGGGATCATCGAGTACGGCCAACATCTCGGCGAGAGTCAGGGGTTGCGGCACGCTTCTCCTTCGAGGGCTCGTGCTCACCAGCAGCGAACGACAGGTACGAGCGGGGTGGGTCGCTCCGGACACCGGCCCGACCTCGCGGACGCTGACCACGAACGTTGACCCGGTGGTCCACATGCACGGATTCGGGGCGCGGTGCATCGACGCCAGGTGCAGTGCCGGAACCATCCCTGATCCGGCAACACAACCAGATCGACGACCTGTGGGGCAACACCACGGCACGGCGCTGCCCTCGCTCGTGAACGGCCGAGAAGAATGCCACCGCAGTCCTCGCGTACCTGCGCTTTCGCACCGTCAGTGATACCGGGGAGCGGGTGCACATCGTCATCTGCATCGATGGCATCCGTTGTCGCGTCAGAAACATGACAACCAGCTGAGCAGGGATCACGCGGCTCGTTGCCACCCGCTAGCCGAGCCCTCCGGCGAACGGCGTCGACCGCCACTGGTCGAGCATGCCGCCGACGGCGTCCGCCAGCATCGGCAACTCGGGGGCCAGGGCGAGACAGGCGACGCCCCGCAGCATCCCCACCGCCGTCACGAAGCGCAACACGTCCTCGTCGAGGTCCCGCAGGTTCCGGCGCTGCGCCGCACGCCGGTAGGCGGCCTCACCCTCCGGACCGACGCCGACGACGTCCCACTCGACGGGCCCCAGCGTCACCATCTCGAAGTCGGCGTAGCGGTAGCCGTCCACCCCGGCAACCATGTTCACGACCGGTGAGTCTCCGTGGACGGGTTGGAGGTCGACCCCGGGGAACGTCTTCTCGAACAGTTCACGGGAGCGTACGAGTGGTGCCAGCACCTGCCATTCGCGGCGGGCGCGGTCCAGGTCGGCCGGGTCGATGAGCTCGGGCTGGCCGTCGAGCGCGACGAGGCCGTCCTCGACGAACTGCGGCTCGGCGGCGGACAGGAAGGACAGCTCACCCGGATAGTCGCGCAGGGCGGCGTGCAGCTCGGGTACGAGGCCGCAGTTCGCCACATAGTCGGGTTCCCCGGCCGGGGCCAGCTCGATCAACTGCCAGAACGTCATCGAGAACCCGTCGTGTCGGACAGGTTCGCGGGGCACGAGGGGGCTGGGCGCAATGACCGGAACGCCCCGCTCCGCGAGCCATCCCGTCACGTCCAGTTCCGCCCGCTGCCGACCGGCCACACTGTCCAGGTCCGCATAACCGGGCAGGACGGTGGGCACCCGGGCCACGACCGGGGACGGCGCGAGGTGCACGACCACGGAGAAGGCCTCGTAGAGCACGCGGGCGTCGGTCACGTCGAGCCCCCGGGCGCGTCCGGCGTGGACGGCCGCGTCGACCGCACGGCGGGTACGGTGGGCGATCTGCTCCGGGGTCAGAAAGCTCTGCATACCCCGATCCTCCCTCACGCCGCCGGCTGGTCGGGATCTCCGTCCCCGGGTGGGCGGCGGGTGCCGGTGACCACGGTGCGGGGCAGCCGCCCCGCCCGGGAGTGACCGGCCAGGGTGTCGCCGTCCACCACCACGTCGAAGTCGAGGTGCAGGCGCATCGGACGGGTCACCGACTGTCGCCAGGTCACGCGGGCGTCGGCACAGGTCACCGCCACCAGCGCCACGGTCTCCGCCGCCGTCGACGCGGTGCCGGCGGGCACCCCGCCGGTGTCGTGGAAGACGTAGGTGGCGCGGAGCGTGCCGATGGGGGTCTTCAGGCTGACGTCCCAGGTGCCGATGACGGGATGTACCACCGTTTCTCCTCAGACCGGGACGGGGAGGTGGCCGGCGGCACGCCACACGGTGCCGCGTCGCTCGTATGCGAAGAGGGTTTCCACGGCGTGCGCGACCCGGGGGCCGAACTCCCGTTCCAGGATGTGCAGCCCGAGGTCCAGGCCGGAGGTGACGCCGCCCGCGGTGACGAGGTCGCCGTCGTCGACGACCCGCGCCGGCACCGCGTGTACGCCGGTGGCGTCGAGCACGTCCATGCCGAGGTGGTGGGTCACCGCGTGGCGGCCCTCGATCAGGCCGGCCATGGCCAGGGCGAGCGACCCGCCGCAGACGGCCGCCACCGTCACGTCGGGGTTGTCGAGGGCGGCGCGCAGCGGTACCGCCGCCGAGTCGGCGAACCGGGACAGCAGCACGGGGATCGTCACCACGCCCTCGTCGGGGTCGCCGGTGCTCGGACCGCTGGCACCGGGCACCACGACGTAACCCGACCGGGTCGGGTCCAGCGGCGCGGTCGCCCGCAGCGTCAGGCCCCGGGTGCCGCTGACCACCTCCCTCGGGCCCTCCGCTGAGACGAGTTCCACCGTCAGGGCACCCCCGACGGTGTCGCCGCCGGCGGCGAGGACCTCGAAGGGCGCGACGACGTCGAGCGGGTCGAACCCGTCGAACAACACGATCTGTACCAACATGCCACCGATCCTCGACCTCACCGCCTGACCCGGCCAGTGGCAGGATTGCCATCGTCCGACTGTTTCGTGCCGCGTTCGTCGATCCTGAGGAGGTGCCGCTGTGCACACCGTGCTGGTCCTGGCGCTCCCGGGCACGATCGCGTTCGACCTGGCCACCCCGATCGAGGTGCTGGGTCGGGTACGGCTGCCGGGCGGCCGGGCCGGCTACCGGGTGCTGGTCTGCGGCAGCGAGCCGGTCGTCGACGCCGGCCCGCTGCGGCTGGCCGTCGACCACGGCCTCGACGCGCTCGCCGCCGCCGACACCGTCATCGTGCCCGGCCGGTACGACCCGACCGCGCCGGTGCCCGGCGCGGTGCTGGACGCGCTGCGTTCCGCCGCTGCCGCCGGCGTCCGGATCGGCTCGATCTGCGTGGGCGCGTTCACCCTGGCCGCCGCCGGGTTGCTCGACGGTCGGCGGGCCACCACGCACTGGGCCGCCGCCGAGCGGTTCCAGGCGACGTACCCGGCCGTGCGGGTGGACCCGGAGGTGCTGTACGTCGACACCGGCCAGTTCGTCACCTCCGCCGGGGCGACCGCAGGTGTGGACATGTGCCTGCACCTGGTCCGCCGTGACCACGGTGCCGCGGTCGCCGCCGACGCGTCCCGGCAGGCCGTGGCACCGCTGCACCGCGACGGGGGGCAGGCGCAGTTCATCGTGCGCCCCGGCGTGGACCCCGGCGGGGTGGGTCTCGGCCCGGTCCTGGAATGGTTGGAGTCGCACGCGGACGAGCGGCTGACCCTGGCCGAGGTGGCCGCCCGGGCCGGGCTCAGCGTGCGTACGCTCAATCGCCGTTTCCACGAGGAGACCGGCCGTACCCCGATGCAGTGGGTCGCCGCCGTGCGGATCCGCCGGGCGCAGGAGCTGCTGGAACGCACCGACCACGGCGTCGACCGGATCGCCCACCTCGTCGGTTTCGCCTCACCGGCGCACTTCCGGGTCCAGTTCAAGCGGCTCAGTGGGGTGTCGCCGCAGGTGTACCGCAGGACTTTCGTCGCCGGGCGGGTGCCCGGTTGAGCAGGGGCCCTCGTGCGCCGTCCCCGGTGTGGTCCGGCCGTCGGGCAGGGCCCGCCCAGCTCACCGTCAGCGCAGTGCGGTGCTCGCGGCGGCCCGCACCGCCCCCGTCAACGCCGCCAGCGCCGCTGATTCCAGCCGCCAGTACTGCCAGTAGAGCGGCACGTCGAGGTGCCGGCCGGCGGCCAGCTCGACGAGGCGGCCGGCGGTCAGCTCGGGGCGGGCGACGGCCTCGGGGAGCAGCCCCCAGCCGAGGCCGAGCCGGATCGCCTCGGTGAAGGCGGCCGTCCCGGGCACGAAGTGTGTCGGCGGGTCGACGTCGCGGCGGGTGAGCGTACGGGCGAAGCGGTGTTGCAGGGTGTCCTTGCGGTCGAAGCGGATCATGGTCGCGGTCGGGAACGCGGTGGCCGGGTCGCGGTCGGCGAAGCTCGCGGCGTGCAGGGCGGGGGTGGCGACGGCCCGGTACCGCATCGCGCCGAGGCGCAGCACCCGGCAGCCCTGCACGGGGGTGCGTTCGGTGGTGACGGCCGCCATCACGGTGCCGTCGCGCAGCAGTCGCGCGGTGTGCCCCTCGTCGTCGGTGTGCAGGTCGACCAGTACGTCGGGGACGGCGGTCAGGGCCGGCAGGAACCAGCCGGCGAGGGAGTCGGCGTTGACCACGACGGCGACCCGGGTGCGGGTGCCATCGCCCAAGGTGCCCCGCGCGGCGTCGAGGGCCTCCTGTTCCAGCAGCGCCACCTGCCCGCCGAGGCGGACCAGCGGGGCACCGGCGGCGGTCGGCACGACCGGCCGGGCACGGCGCACGAGCACCTGCCCGACGGCCTGTTCGAGGGCCTTGATGCGTTGGCTGACCGCCGACGGGGTGACGTTCATCGCCCGCGCGGCGGCGTCGAAGCTGCCGTGGGTGACGACGGCCTGGAACGTCGCCAGCTGGACCGGGTCGAGCGGCATAAGCGATTTTAACGCCGGTGCAGAATCTTTAGCTGGAGTGCAGGAGGCGGCCGTCCTAGCGTGGCCGCCATGGGTTCCGTGCTCGCCGGTTTCGGCTTCTCCCTCGCGCTGATCGTCGCCATCGGGGCGCAGAACGCCTTCGTGCTGCGGCAGGGGTTGCGCCGGGAGCACGTGCTGCCGGTGGTGGCGGTCTGCGTGGCCGCCGACGCGACCCTGATGACGGCCGGCATCGCCGGCCTGGGGGCCGCGCTGACCGCGACGCCCGCCGTCCTGGTCGCCGTCCGCTGGGGCGGTGTCGCGTTCCTGCTGGGGTACGCGGTGCTGGCCGCCCGCCGGGCGTTGCGCCCCACCGCTCTCAGCCCGTTGGACCGCCCTCCGGCCACGTTGCGGGCGACGCTGCTGGCCTGCCTGGCGTTCACGTTCCTCAACCCGCACGTCTACCTCGACACGGTGGTGCTGCTCGGCACGGTCGCCCACCAGGACCCGAACCGGTGGGCGTTCGGTGCCGGCGCGGCGGCGGCGAGCCTGGCCTGGTTCACCGGGTTGGGCCTCGGCGCGCGCCGGCTGGGGCCGCTGCTCGCCCGTCCGGTGGCGTGGCGGGTCATCGACGGGACGATCGCCGCAATCATGGCGGCCGTCGCCGTCTCGGTCGCCGTCGGCTGACCGGCGGCAGGCAGACGCACAGTTGCTGATCCGCCACCGGCGCGGGCCCTCCGGGCGGACCTCGGGACCGTAGGATCGACATCCTTCAACCCGTGATCCACTTTGGAGGGAACCGCGCATGACGGGTCCACTCGCCCGGCTCCGCACCGCCGTCCGACTGACGCTCGCGACCGCCGGTGTCGCGGTGCTCGCGCTCGCGGGCGCCGCCGCCGTCGTGACCACCCCGGCCCAGGCCGCCGGCCCCCGGCCGAACTTCCAGATGCCGGTGCCCTGCGGCGAGACCTGGCGGATGGCCACCTACTACGGTCACGACGACTACGACATCGACCTGACCTTCACCGGCGGCGCCAGCAACGGCCGGCCGGTCCTCGCCTCCTACGGCGGCACCGTCTCGTTCGCCGGCTGGGGCAGCGGTGGCGGCTGGTACGTGGTCATCGAACACGGCGACGGGTGGCGGACGCTCTACCTGCACATGATCGAGACCCCGATGGTGGCCGCCGGGCAGTGGGTGTCGACCGGCCAGCAGCTCGGCCGGGTCGGCAGCACCGGCAACTCCACCGGCCCGCACCTGCATTACGAGCAGGCGCGCGACGGCGTCAAGACCGAGGCGTACTTCAACGGGGTGCCGTCCGGCATCACCTCCGACGGCAGCCCGTCGACCGGCCCGCTCTACATCTCCGGCCCCACCTCGCCGGCCCGGAACATGACCAGCCAGAACTGCGGCCAGGCCGCCAACCGCCAGGTGTACGAGTCGGGCAGCCACAGCGGGTGGCAGATGCTGCCGGTCAACAGCATCACCGGCTCGGCCACCGCGTCCATGGTCATGGGCGGCAACAAGCTGCTCTACACGGTCAACAACGGCCTGGTGTACGAGGCGTCCAGCGACACCGGCTGGCGCAACCTGTGGACCGGCATCTCCGGCGTCAGCAACAACGCCCTCGCCGTGATCAACGTGGACGGCGTCAAGTACATCTACACCGTGGTCGGCGGCTGGGTGCACGAGGCGTCCAGCGCCAACGGCTGGAAGAACCTGAACACCGGCATCTCCGGGGTCAGCGCCAACGCCCTCGCCGCCATCAACCACAACGGCGTGAAGATCATTTACACCGTGGTAGGTGGCCTGGTGCACGAGGCGGCCAGCAACAACGGCTGGCGCAACCTGTGGACCGGCATCTCCGGCGTCAGCAACAACGCCCTCGCCGTGATCAGCCTGGACGGCGTCAAGTACATCTACACCGTCGTCGGCGGCTGGGTGCACGAGGCGAACAGCATCAACGGCTGGCGCAACCTCAACTCCGGCATCTCCGGGGTCAGCCCCGACGCCCTCGCCGCGATCAGCTTCAACGGTGTGAAGATCATCTACACGGTGGTCGGCGGGATGGTGCACGAGGCCGCCAGCAACAACGGGTGGCGCAACCTCAACTCCAACGTCCGGGGCACCGCCGTCTCGGCGACCACCATCAGCGGCGTGAAGGTCCTCTACACCGTCTGACGGTCACCTGTTTCCGCCCGCCCCGGCTGATCACCCCGCTCGCACGGTGGCCGGTGGCTGCCGCCGGCCGGACAGGCCGAGCCCTCCGGCGGCGCAGCCACCGGCCCGCCCCGCCGGGCACCTCGGCCGTACGCCCATGTCGGGCCCGGGGCTGCTGGTCGTCGGCGACCGCCCGACCCGTCGCCGCAAGAGCCAGCACGGACGCGGCCGCACCACGCGCGCCCCCTCCCCCGCCGGCGACTACCACAGCCTGGCGCTTCAGCCTGACTACACGGTGGTCGCCTGGGGATCCAACGGCCACGGCCAACTCGGGGACGGCGGTAACGAGCCTCGTCCCACCCCGGTCCAGGTTCTCGCACCCCAGAGTTAGCGGGGACGGGGTCCGGGCTGGATGGTCGGGCCCCACCCGGGCCCCGACCGCCGGAGCCGGCCCACCCTCTCCCGTTCGGGGCGGAACGCCTGCTCGGCGGAAGCACGGCTCCGAGCCGCGCCGGCCGCCCACACGCACGGTAGGAGGCCGCCGCGCGGCCGGCAGCGCATACCGGCAGGCCGGGACGATGCGGCCCGGCGGAATGCCCGACATTCGTCATTCGTAATGGTCACTGTCCGCCACCAGGTCCGTGGCCGACTGACCTCAACGGGTGTTAAGTCGATACTCATTCCCGGCACATGGTTGACGGCCCGCATCCCGAGGGCAATCATGTTGTTCACCGGATTCCCGGCCCGCGCAAATGTCGGATCTGGTAGTTGTTCCGGCGTTTCGACGCGGTTGCCCGCGAGGCGGATGCCCCGTGCGCAATTTCCTGTCGAACCAGTCGGGAAAACTGCCGCAGGCAGTCAGGAGCACACCGGTGAACGGGAACGACGAAGATCCCGCGCCGACCCGGCCCCGGCCGGCGAAACACGGCGCTGAGCTGCATGAACAGCTTGCCCTGCGGGGCGGCCCGCCGGTCCGGCACACCCCCTGGCCCACCTATGACAAGGGCGCGGTGCACGTGTGCGCGGAGGATGAGGAAGCGGCGATGCGCGCTATCCGCAGCCACCTCTACTTCCGCTACGACCACCGTGCCGAGTCGGAAACGGAGTGCGGGCAGTTCGAGGCGGAACTGTGCCGCTATTTCGGCACCCGGCACGCCCTCGCCGTATCCAGTGGCACCGCCGCGCTCGCGCTGGCGATCATGGGTGCCGCCGTTCCGCCGGGCGCATTGGTGGCCTGCCCGGGATTCACTTTCGTGGCCACCCCGAGCGCCATTGTGCTGGCCGGTTGCCGACCATTCCTGGTCGAGGTGGACGACGACCTGCGGATGGACCTCGACGACCTGCGCCGCCGCTGGCGGCCGGAGATCAAGGCGATCCTCGTGGTGCACATGCGCGGCTTCGCCGCCGACGTCGCCGCGCTGGCCGCCTTCGCCGCCGAGATGGGCGTACCGCTGATCGAGGACGCGGTGCCCGCGCTCGGCGCCGAACTGCACGGCCGCAAGCTCGGCACGTTCGGGGTGGCCGGGGCGTTCAGCACCCAGTCCGACAAGGCGCTCAACTGCGGTGAGGGCGGCTTCCTGGTCACCGACGACAGCACCCTGTTCGGCCGGGCGGTGGCGCTGTCCGGGGCGTACGAGGGGCGGCTGCGGCGACACTTCCCCGACACCGAACCGCCCGTCGACGGGCTGGACCTGCCCCTGCTCAGCCTGCGGATGGACGAGATCCGGGCCGCCCTGCTGCGCGCCGAGCTGACCCGGCTGCCGCAGCGGCTGGCCCTGTTCCACCGCAACTACGCCCAGGTCAGCGGTGCGCTGGCCGACCTGCCGGGGATCGCGATCCGCAACCCGGTCGCGCCCGGGGCGTACCTCGGTGAGGCGTTCGTGTTCCGGGTGCCCGGCGGCGACGCCGGATGGTTCGCCCGCGCCCTGCGCGCCGAGGGCATCGACGCCCGCAACATCGGCGCGGACGACGACCTCAACGTGCGCGCCTTCTGGAACTGGCGGTTCATGTACGACGACCGCGACCCGGCGCGGGTGCGGGCCACCCTGCCGCGCACCGCCCGGCTGCTGGCCGAGACGGTCGACGTGCCGCTGTCGTCCAGCCTGACCCCCGACGACTGCGACCAGCTGATCCGTGCGGTCCGCAAGGTGGCCGCCGCCGCAGGGGCGCGCCCACCCGGCGACCCGGAACCGGCGGGCGGGGTGTCGCTGCCGGCGGCCGTCGGGGTGGAGTCGGTGCGGGCATGACCACCGCCCCGACCCGGGACCCGGCGGTCCCCCGGCTGGCGATGGTGGGCATCTTCGGTGGTCTGTTCGCCGGCTACCTGGGGCTCACCGCGGTCATCCCGGTGCTCCCGGCGTTCCTGCGCGACCGGCACGACGCCGGGGACTTCACCGTCGGCCTGGTGGTCACCGTGACGGCGGCGACCGCGCTGCTGGTCCGCCCGGTGGCCGGCGCGCTGGCCGACCGGTACGGCCACCGCACGGTGATGCTGACCGGGGCGCTGGTCGTCGCCGCCGGCGGACTGCTCTACCTGCTGCCGTTGAGCGTGCCCGCGCTGGTCGCGGTGCGGCTGCTGCTCGGGGCCGGTGAGGCCGCCCTGTTCACCGCCGGTGCGGTGTGGACGGTGGCCCTCGCCCCGCACCACCGGCGCGGCCAGCTCATCGGCCTGTACGGGGTGAGCATGTGGGGCGGCATCTCCGCCGGCACGTTCCTCGGCGCGACCCTGCAACAGGTTTCCTACCCGGCGGTGTGGGCGCTCAGCGCCGCCGCGCCGCTTCTCGCCGCCGGGCTGGTCGCCGTGGTGCCGACGCCGCCCCGGACCGCCCCGACGGGCGGTGGCGGTGGGTTGCTGCTGCGGCCGGCGCTGCTGCCCGGGATCGCCCTCACCTTCGGCGCGGCCGGTTACGCCGGGCTCGCCGCGTTCGTGGTGCTGCACCTCGACGCCCGCGACATCGGACACGGGGTGGTGGTGCTGAGCTGCTTCAGCGCCGTCTACGCCGGCACCCGGCTGGTCATCGGGCACCTGCCCGACCGGCTCGGCCCACGTCGGGTGGCGGCCTGGTGCGGGGTGGGCGAGGCGGTCGGGCTGGCCGTCGTCGCCGTCGCCCCCAACCTGGCGGTCGCCGTGGCCGGCAGCGTGATCATGGGGGTCGGCTTCTCGCTGCTGCACCCGTCGCTGGCGCTGATGGTGATGAACCGGACCGACCCGGCGCGGCAGGGCGCGGCGATCGGCGCGTACACCTCGTTCTGGGATCTGGGGCTCGCGGTGTGGGGGCCGGTCACCGGCCTGGTCGCCGCCGGCTTCGGCTACCCGGCGGTGTTCGCCGTCGGCGCGGCCTGCGCGCTGGTCGCGGCGGCCCTGGCGGTACGCATCGGCCGCCCCACCACACCCACGGAGGTACGCGCCGGATGAGCGACCCGTTGACCGTCCTGTGCATCACCGGCTGGTGCCGCAACGGCAGCACCATCATCGGCAACGTCCTCAACGAGGTGCCCGGTTTCTTCCACGTCGGTGAGCTGCACTTCCTGTGGAAGAACGCCACCGGTCGGGGGGTCAACGACCGGTGCGGCTGCGGCGAGCCGTTGACCGGCTGCCCGATCTGGTCGACGGTGCTGCCGATCGGCCGGCCCGAGGACACGTCCCCGGACGCGCACGCCACGGCGGTGATCCGGCGGCAGTGGTCCCGGGTACGTACCCGGCACACCTGGCGGGTGCTGCGGCGCGGCCTGTACGACGACGAGATCCGGGCGCACGCCGACCTGATGGGCCGGGTCTACCACGGCGTCGCCGAGCGGACCGGCGCGCGGGTGATCGTGGACACCACGAAGATCCCCGGCGAGGCCGCGCTGCTGGCGCACCTGCCCGGCATCCGGCCGTACTACGTGCACCTGGTCCGCGACCCCCGGGCGGTGGCGCACTCGTGGCGGGAGCCGAAGCAGTACGTCTACGCGATGTCCGCCGCCCGCAGCACCGGCTACTGGCACGGCTTCAACCTGGCCTCCGCCGCGATCACCCGCCGGCACCCGCAGCGGTCGATGTTCCTGCGCTACGAGCAGTTCACCGCCGACCCGGCCGGCACCGTCGACGCGCTGCTGCGGCTCTGCGCCGCCGACCCGGCCGGCAACCCGGTGCGCGACCGCACGGTGCACCTGCACACCAATCACACGGTCACCGGCAACCCGGACCGGTTCCGCACCGGGCCGACCCTGATCCGGGACTCCGACGACGGTTGGCGGCGCACCCTGTCCCCCGGCCGGCGGTGGGCCGCGACGGCGCTGGCCTGGCCGCTGTTCGGCCGCTACGGCTACCGCTCCCCCGGCCCCGCCCCGGCGGCGGTCGGCAGCACATCGGACAACGGGAGGTAACCGGCGTGGATCTCGGACTGAAGGGGCGGGTGGCCCTGGTCGCGGGGGGTTCCAGCGGCATCGGGTTGGCCTGCGCGAAGGAGTTCGCCGCCGAGGGCGCCCAGGTGGCGATCTGCGGACGCGACCCGCAGCGGCTGGCCGCCGCCGAACGGGAGGTGGCCCAGGTGGCCACCGGCCGGGTCAGCGCCACCAGTGTGGACCTCACCGACCCCGACGCGGCCCGCGACTGGGTCGACGCGGTCGCCGCCGACCTCGGCGGGGTGCACGTGCTGGTGGCGGGCGGTGGCAGCCCGCCGGTCGGCACCGCCGGCGGGTTCGCCGTCGACGACTACCGGGCCGCCGTGGACCGGGTGCTGCTGCCGGCGGTGGCGCTGGCCACGGCCGCGCTGCCACACCTGCGGGCCGCCGGCTGGGGGCGGCTGCTGTTCGTCGCCTCCGAGACCGCCTGCGTGCCGATCGGGCCGTTGGTGCTCTCCGGGGTGACCCGGGCGGCGCTGGTCCGTTTCGCCCAGGGCCTCGCCGTCGACGTCGGCCGCGACGGCATCACCGTCAACGTGCTCGCCCCGGGCGGGGTGCGGACCCCGCCGATGGAACGCGCCGCCGCCCGGCTCGCCACCGACGGCGACGTGGCGGCCCAACTGGCGGCGATGGGGCACCACAGCGCGGTGGGCCGGCTGGCCCGCCCGGACGAGGTGGCCGCGGTGGCCGCCTTCCTGGCCAGCGAGCGGGCGTCGTTCGTCACCGCCGGGGTGCACCTGATCGACGGCGGGGCCGCCGCGACCGGCCCGGACCTGCCCCACCTGACCGGGGTCGGCAGGGACACCTACGCCTGACCCCACCCACACCCCGCCCGCCCCGCGCACGAAGGAGTGCCGCATGTCCACGACCGGCCAGTTCACCGAACGGGACGTCTCCGAGTTCTTCGACCAGACCACCCAGACGTACCTCAGCTTCTGGGACAGCGAGGGGGTGCTGCACACCGGCTACTTCGCCGACGCCGACGACACCGACTACCCGGCGGCGGCCGACCGGACGTCCGACATCCTCGCCGCCGACGCCGGCATCGACGCGTCCTCGACGGTGCTGGACGTCGGCTGCGGCTGCGGCAACTTCCTGCTGCGGCTGGCGGAACACACCGGGTGCCGGGGCGAGGGGCTGGACCTGAGCATCGAGCGGGTCCGGTTCGCCCAGACCAGACTGGCCGAACGCGGCAGCGGTCTGCCGATCGCCTTCCAGCACGGCTCGGCCACCGCCATGCCGTACGCCGACGGCAGCTTCAGCCACGTGGTCAGCCAGGACGCACTGTTCCTGGTGCCGGACAAGGCACGCAGCCACGCGGAGATGTTCCGGGTGCTCACCCCGGGCGGGACGCTGGCCGTCACCGACTTCCTGCAACCCGTCGCCGAGGTCGGCGAGGCGGCCCGCCGGCACGTCTACGACCGGGTGCGGTGGAGCAGCGGCTACTCCCTCGACGGCTACCGGGAGGCGTTGACGGCGGCCGGGTTCGAGGTGACCGTCGCCCGCAGCCTCGACACGCACATCCGGCAGACGTACCGGGTGCTCGGGGAGACCGCCCGGCAGCGGGCCGCCATCAGCGACGACGAGGCGGCCCGACGGTGGATCCTCGGCTTCGCCGCCTCCTGCGACGAGATCCAGGCGGCGATCGACCGGGGCGAGTTCGGCTGGGGCATGTTCGTCGCCCGCAAGCCGGCCTGACCCGCACACCGAACCGACCACAGGGGGAAGTCATGCAGCGCACCGACACCGTCAAGCGGACGATCGCCGAGGTCGTCGCCGAACGCAGGACCCAGATGTCGCCCGGCGGGCTGTTCGTCGAGGCGTTCGCCAAGGACGGTTTCGACACCACCGTCGACTACGACGTCACCATCACCGACTCGCTGACCAGTTCCCGGCGCAAGCCCCGCTACCCGTCGCGGAACATGCTCAAGGTGGTGGACCTGTCCCGGGAGCCGCAGGAGTTCTACTGGCACGAGAGCCCGCCCCGCCCCGGCGACCCGGCCGTGGACGGCGCGGACCTGCGCCGGGAGGCCGCCAACCACTTCCACCGCTCCCCCATCCCGGAGCTGCTGACCACCCGGGCCTGGGTGCAGGTGCCCGACGAACTGTGGGCCGACCCGGTGGGCTTCGCCCAGTTCATCGACTACCGCCTGGTGGTGCGGCTGGCCACCGCCGAGAACCACACCATCCTGCGCGGCGAGGGCGGGCTGCTGAACATGCCGCAGCTCGGCCGGCTCACCGACCCCGCGCCGTTCGCGTCGACCATCCTGGCCGCCTGCAACGAGGTGGAGCAGATGGGCAGCACCGCCGACGGGCTGATCATCAACCCGGCCGACTACTACCGGCTGCTCGGCGAGGGCCACCTGATGCGCGACGTGGAGGACAACGGCGTGTTCATCGTCCGGACCCGGTTGGTGGACCCGGGCACCGCGATCGTCGGCGACTTCGGCCACGGCGCGGTGCTGTTCGACGCCGGCCGGTCGACGATCCGGTTCGCCGAGCCGCCGCCGGGCACCTTCGCCGAGCCGGGGCGGGCGCTCTGCGCCGAGATCTGGGAACGGGTCGTGGTCAACCTGCCCACCTGCTTCTTCGTCGTCACCCTGTAGCGGGGGCCGACATGGCGACGACGCCCGCGCCGGACGACGTGCCCGGACGGTCCGATCCCGACGTCCTGGTCGTCGGCGCGGGCGTGGCCGGGCTGTTCAGCGCCTGGTTCCTGCGCCGGGCCGGGCTGAGCGTGACCGTGGTGGACCGGGGCGAGGTCGGCGACCCGGCCGCCTGCTCGTCGGGCAACACCGGTTTCGTCGGCACCCAGGGGGCCGCCCCGCTGGCCGAGCCGGGGGTGCCGGCGAAGGGGCTGCGCTGGTTGCTCCACCCGGACAGCCCGTTCTTCGTCCGGCCCCGGCCCGACCGGGAGCTGCTGACCTGGCTGTGGCACTTCCGCCGGCACTGCACCGAACGGCAGGCCCGCGCCGGCTTCGAGGTGCTGCTCGACCTCAAGCAGCGCAGCCTGGCCATCCTGCGGGAGGTCTGCGCCCACGACGACCTCGCCGGCACCCTCACCGCCCGCGGCATGCTGCTGGCCTGCCGTACACCGGAGGGGTACGCGCAGGCGCGGGCGTCGGTGCCGGCGGCGGTGGCCCGGGGGGTGCCGCTGCGCACCGTGGACCGGGCGGAGCTGGCCCGGCTGCAACCGGGCGTCGAGTTCGCCGTCGCCGGGGCGCTGCTCAACGAGGAGGGCGCGGCGCTGCGCATCCCGGCGTTCCTGCTGGCCTTCGCCGGGCTGCTGCGCGCCGCCGGGGTGGAGATCCTCACCGACACCGAGGTACGCGGCTTCGACACCGTCGACCGCCGGGTCCGCGCGGTCCGCACCAGCCGGGGCGACCTGCGCCCCGGTGAGGTGGTGCTCGCCGCCGGGGTGTGGTCGGTGGCGTGCGCCCGGCAGTTGGGCGTCGGCCTGCTGCTGCAACCCGCCAAGGGGTACGCGGTGACCGTCGACGCCGGCCCGGCCACCCCGACCCTGCCGGTCCTGCTCAGTGAGGGGAAGGTGGCCGTCATGCCGTTGGGCGACCGGGTACGTCTCGCCGGGACGCTGGAGCTGACCGGCCTGGACACCGGCGTGTCCCCGCGTCGGGTGGACGGCATCCTGCGCACCGTGCGGTCGTACCTGCCGGGGTGCGACACCCGGGGCCGGGTGCAGGTGTGGAGCGGGCTGCGGCCGTGCACCCCGGACAGTCTGCCGCTGATCGGCCGGCTCGGGTCGTACCGCAACGTCAGCGTCGCGACCGGGCACGGGCACATCGGGATGGGGCTCGCCCCGGCCGGTGGGCGGCTGCTCGCCCAGCTCGTCACCGGGGCGACGCCGGACGTGCCACTGGCGACGTTCGCGGTGGACCGGCACCGGCGGGGGCACCGGTGAGCGCCCCGACGATCGGGGTGCTCTGCCTGCAGACCAGCTTCGACAAGATCCCCGGCCACATCCGCAACCCGGCGACGTTCGACTTCCCGGTGGTGTACCGGGTCGTCGAGGGGGCCACCCCGCAACGGCTGGTCCGCGAGGCCGACCCGACCCTGCTCACGCCGTTCGTCACGGCCGCCCGGGACCTGCAGGGCGCCGGGGTCGCCGCGATCACCGGGGCGTGCGGGTTCCTGGTGCTGTTCCAGGCGGAGCTGGCCGCCGCCGTGGACGTGCCGCTGCATTCGTCGAGCCTGCTCCAGCTGCCGATGGTGCACCGGATGCTCGGTCCGGGCCGGACGGTCGGGGTGTTGACCGCCGACGCGGCGGCGCTGACCCGCCGGCACCTGGCCGCGGTCGGCGCGCAGGACGTGCCGATCCGGGTGGCCGGGATGGCCGACGCGCCGGAGTTCCGCGAGGTGATGCTGGAGGGTCGGCGCGACGCCCTCGACGTCGACCGGTTGGCGGCCGAGGTGGTGCAGCGGGCGGACGCTCTGGCCGGCCCGGACCTGGGGGCGGTGGTCATCGAGTGCACCGACCTGGTGCCGTTCGCGCACCTGATCCAGGCCAGGCTCGGGGTGCCGGTCTACGACATCGTCACCCTGACCACGATGGTGCACGCCGGCCTGGCCCGGCACCCGTACGCCGACCGCCGGTAGGTCGCGTTCCCCGTTCCGCCGGTCGGCCGGGTCCACCACGGACCCGGCCGACCGGCGGTTTTTTGTGGCTCCCCGCAGGTAGCCCGGCGCGCGGCGGTCACGCGGGCCGGGGCCGACGTCCGGGCCGATCCGCAGGTGATGCGGTATTCACGATTTCAAACTCCGCCATTGTCACGAGTTTCCGGCCGGAATCTCACCGTCGGTCGATGACGCATCGCACTGTGCGCGACGGCCCGCCGATCGCAGGATTGACATCAACCGATCAGGGGATGGGAGGCAGCCGAGATGGACGACAGATACGACGCGTACTGCGCGGTCGACCCGCTCTTCTACGACTCGTTGTCCAGCGCGAGCGCCACCGCCACCGGCATCGGCTACGCCGCGGACCGCCCGCAGCCCGAGGGCTGGGAGTGCGAGGTCAAGGACGACTGGCTGATCCACGCCCCGGTCGGCGGCACCCTGCCCGCCCAGGGCTGGAAGATCCACGTCTCGGCCCGGCTCGACAACGCCGAGCGGGTGCTGACCCAGGTGATGGACTACTGCGAGCCGCGCGGCATCCCGTTCAAGCACCTGCGTGGCCCCCGGATGCTGCTGATGCGCAACAGCAAGTACGCCCGCCGGGGCGGCAGCGGCAAGTTCGTCACCGTCTACCCGCGTGACGACGCCGAGCTGGAGCTGACCGCCAAGGAACTGGCGGCGCTGCTCGACGGCGAGCGGGGCCCCTACATCCTCAGCGACCTGCGCTACGGCGACGGCCCGGTCTACCTGCGCTACGGCGGTTTCGCCGCCCGCTACTGCCTGTCCGCCGAGGGTCAGGTGGTGCCGGCCATCGCCGACGCCACCGGCACCCTGGTGCCCGACCGCCGCGACCCGGTGTTCCACCTGCCCGACTGGGTGACCCTGCCCGACTTCCTCGCCCCGCACCTGGCCGCCCGCAACGCCGCCAGCACCACCGACCTGCCCTACCGGATCGAGAAGGTCATCCACTTCTCTAACGGCGGCGGCCTGTACGAGGCCCGGGACACCCGGACCGACACCCGGGTGGTGTTGAAGGAGGCCCGCCCGTACGCCGGCCTCGACGCCACCGGGGCGGACGCGGTGACCCGGCTGCGCCGGGAGGCCACCGTGCTGCGGCAGCTCGCCGACGTCCCGCACCTGGTGCGGGTGCACGACGAGTTCAGCTTCGGCGGGCACGAGTTCCTGGCCCTGGAGTTCGTCGAGGGCCGCCCGCTCAACCAGGTGGTGGTGCAGCGCTACCCGCTGGTGCACCCGGACGCCGACCGCGCCGACTACACCCGCTGGGCGTTGGACGTACACCGGCAGGTCGCCGAGGCGGTCGAGGCCATCCACGCGCACGGCCTCGTCTACGGCGACCTGCACATGTTCAACATCATGGTCGGCGACGACGGCGCGGTCACCCTGATCGACTTCGAGGTCGCCGCGCCGGCCGCCGAGGCGAGCCGCCCGGCGCTGCGCAACCAGGCGTTCGCCGCGCCCCGCGACCGGGTCGGCCCCGACGTCGACCGGTACGCCCTGGCCTGCCTGCGGCTGGCCCTGTTCCTGCCGCTGACCGCGATGCTGCGGCTGGCCCCGGAGAAGGCGGCGCACCTGGCCGACGTGGTGGCCGAGCACTTCCCGGTCGACCGGGCGGTGCTCGACGAGACCGTCGCGGTGATCGTCGGCGACCCGCCGGCCACCGGCACGGCGACCCCGACGGCACCTGCGGCGGCGAGCCGGCCGGACCCGGACGTGGTACGGGTCGACCCGGACGACTGGCCCGGCCTGCGCGACCGGCTGGTCCGGGCGATCACCGCCAGCGCCACGCCGCACCGCGACGACCGGCTCTTCCCGGGCGACATCCGGCAGTTCAGCGGCAACGACGGCGGGCTGAACCTCGCCCACGGCGCGGCCGGGGTGCTCTGGGCGCTGCACGCCACCGGCGCCCCCGTCGACCCCGACCACGTCCGCTGGCTGATCGACCGGGTCCGGGAACCCGCCTCCGGCAGCCGGCTCGGCTTCTTCGACGGGCTGCACGGGGTGGCGTACGTGCTGGACCTGCTCGGCCACCGCGACGAGGCCCGCCGGCTGCTGGACCGTTGCCTCGACGAACCGTGGACCGAACTCGGCAACGACCTGGTGGGCGGCCTGCCCGGCATCGCGCTGAACCTGACCCACTTCGCCACGCTGACCGGCGAGGACCGCTACGAGACCGCCGCCCGACGGGCCGTCGACCTGGTCGTCGACCGGCTCGGTGACGTCGACTCGGTGGCCGAGGTCAGCGGCGGCCGGTACCCGTACGCCGGGCTGATGCGCGGCGGCGCCGGGGCGGCCCTGATGCTGCTGCACCGGCACGAACGGGAACCCGACGCGCGGCTGCTCGACCACGCCGGGACGGCGCTGCGGCAGGACCTGCGCCGGTGCGTGCGCCGCGACGACGGGCACCTGGAGGTCAACGAGGGCTGGCGGACCATGCCGTACCTCGCGGAGGGCAGCGTCGGGGTGGGCCTGGTGCTCGACCGGTACCTGCGCCACCGGCCCGACGACACCCTGCGCGAGCAGGCCGACGCGATCCGTCGCTGCGCCGACTTCCCGTTCTACGCCCAGTCCGGGCTGTTCGCCGGACGCGCCGGCATCGTGGCCTACCTGGCCGGCCGGGGCGAGTACGACGTGGCCCGCACCCAGGCCCGCCTGCTGGGTTGGCACGCCCTGCCGTACGCCGGGGGCACCGCCTTCCCCGGCGACCAGCTGCTGCGGCTCTCCATGGACCTGGCCACCGGCACCGCCGGCGTGCTGGCCGCCGTGGCCGCCAGCCGACCCACCGACCCGGTCCGGTTGCCGCTGTTGGCGCCGACCGGTGACCCCACCCCGGCCGACTGACGGCCCACCCGCTCCCCGGGGGTCACCCCGGGGCAATCCGACCCGACGACTGTGGAAAGGAGGAAAGACATGGCCCTGCTCGACCTCCAGGGGATGGAGCTGCCGGCCGCCGAGCGCACCGGCGGTGGCAGCCGGGCGAGTCTGCTGCTCTGCGGCGACAGCTCGCTGAGCGTCACCACCTGCAACTGAACCGACGGTCGTCGACCCGACGACCCGACCGAGTTCACACCAGGCACACATCCGTACCGCACACCGACAGAAAGAGGTAAGACCATGGCTCTGCTCGACCTCCAGGCGATGGAACTGCCGGCCACCGAGCGCACCGGCGGCGGCAGCCAGGCCAGCCTCCTGCTCTGCGGCGACAGCTCGCTGAGCGTCACCACCTGCAACTGATCGACCGGTATCGCATGGCCCCGGACCGGCACCTGCCGGTCCGGGGCCGCGCGGCGTGGGAGGGGACGCCATGACACCGACCGACCGGCTCCTGCTGCGGGCCGTCCGCGCGGCCGGCTGGTGGACCCCGACGCTGGCCGTGGTCACCGTGGCCGGCACGGCCGCCGAGCTGGCCCTGCCGGCCGTGCTGGGCCGGGCCGTCGACGCCGCCGTCGGCACCGCGCCGAAGGACTCCCCGGACCGCTGGCTGGCCGCCGTCGTCGGGCTGATCGCCCTGCTGGTCGTCGTCGGCGTCGTGCGGGACTACGGCACCGGCGCGGCCACCGCCCGGTCGGTGGCCCACCTGCGGCACACCCTGGTCCGGCACCTGTTCGCCCTCGCCCCGCAGGCCGCCACCCGCCGCCCGGTGGGTGACCTCGCCGGCCGGGTGGTGGGTCAGGTCGCCGACGCCGGTCAGGCCGCCCCGACGCTGGTCACGGCCGCCACCGTGGCGCTGCCGCCGGTCGGCAGCCTGGTGGCGCTCACCCTGATCGACCCGTGGCTCGGCGTCACCTTCGTGACGGGGCTGCTCCTGCTCGGCCTGCTGCTGCGCGGTTTCGTCGCCGACGCCTCCGCCGCCGTCGCCGGCTACCAGCAGGCCCAGGGCGACCTCGCCGGACGGCTGGTGGAGGCGTTGGCCGGGGCGCGCACCATCGCCGCCGCCGGCACCGGCGAGCGGGAGGTCGACCGGGTGCTGACCCCCCTGGCCGCGCTGCACCGGCACGGGGCACGGACCTGGA
The DNA here is from genome assembly GCF_015354745.1 of Micromonospora sp. S-DT3-3-22. Classification (NCBI taxonomy): domain Bacteria; kingdom Bacillati; phylum Actinomycetota; class Actinomycetes; order Micromonosporales; family Micromonosporaceae; genus Micromonospora; species Micromonospora sp. S-DT3-3-22. The sequence goes on along the minus strand of NZ_JACGMO010000089.1, from coordinate 4,613 downwards.
CGGTGCTCGCCGGCGCGGCCACCCGGGGCGCGGTGCTCAACCCGCTGCTCCAGGTCGCGATCGTCGCCGTCGGTGGGTTGTCGCTGACCGCCGGCCGGTTGACCCCCGGGGAACTGCTGGCCGCCATCCAGTACGCCGCCCTCGGCGCGGGCCTCGGCACGGTGGTCGCCGCCCTCAACACCGCCGTCCGGGTACGCGCCGGCTGCCGCCGGGCCGCCGACGTGCTCGCCGAACCCGCCCGGCCGTACGGCGTCCGGCCCCTGCCGTCCGGGCCGGGCACCCTGGAACTGCGCGGCGTCACCGTCCGCGACGCCGACGGCCGGGCCCTGCTCGACCGGGTCGACCTGCGGGTGCCCGGCGGCACGCTACTGGTCGTCGTCGGCGCCTCCGGCGCGGGCAAGTCCCTGCTCGCCGCCGTCGCCGGCCGGCTGCGCGACCCGGACGACGGGGTGGTGCTCCTGGACGGAGTGCCGCTGCCGGAGCTGACCCCGGCCGCACTGCACGCCGCGATCGGCTACGGCTTCGAACGTCCGGTGCTGGTCGGCGACACGGTCGGTGCCGCCGTCGGTGCCGGTGCGGACCCGGTGCCGCTGGCCCGCGCCGCCGCCATCCACGACTTCGTCGAACGGCTGCCCGACCGGTACGCCACCCCGCTGGCCGAGGTCGCCATGTCCGGCGGTGAACGGCAACGGCTCGGGCTGGCCCGCGCGTTGCGCGCCGGACGGCTGCTGATCCTCGACGACGCCACGTCCAGCCTGGACACCGCCACCGAGTACCAGGTGACCCGGGCGCTGACCGGGCCGGGCGACCGGCGTACCCGGGTGGTGGTCAGTCACCGCCTCGGCATGGCCGCCCGCGCGGACCTGGTCGCGTGGGTGGCCGACGGGCGGGTCCGTGCCGTCGGCCCGCACGGGACGCTCTGGGCCGACCCCGACTACCGGGAGGTGTTCCGGTCATGACCACGGTCGTCGGCGTGACCCGGGCCGCGCTGCGGGACCGGCGGGCGCAGCTGTGGCGGTTGGCCGGCTGGTCGGCCGCCGAGGTGCTGCCGGCCGCCCTGTCCGGGCTGTTCACCGCGCGGGCCGTGGACAGCGGCTTCCTGGCCGGCCGGCCCGGCGTCGGCCTGGCCTGGCTGGCCCTGCTGGGATTGGCGGTGCTGGTCGGCGCGGCCGGCACCAACCGGTCGTACGCGCTGCTCGGCGCGGTGGTGGAGCCGTTCCGCGACGACCTGCTGCGCCGGGTGGTCCGCGGCGCGGTTTCCGGCGCGGCCGGCGGCCGGGCCGACGACGCGGCGGTGTCCCGGCTCACCCACCAGGTGGAACTGGTCCGGGACACCTACGCCGGCCTGCTGATGGTGGTGCGTGGCTTCCTCTTCGCCCTCGGCGCCGCGGTGCTCGGCCTGTTCTCACTGGCCGCCCCGGTGGCCCTGGTGGTGGCGGTGCCGGTGCTGGCCGGTCTCGGCCTGTTCGCCGTGGCGCTGCCGGTGATGGTGGCCCGGCAGCGGGAGTACGTGCTGGCCGACGAACAACTCGGCCGGGCCGTGGTGACCGCGGTGACCGGCCACCGCGACGTCTCCGCCAGCGGTGCCCGCGACCAGGTCACCGGGTGGGTCGGCGGGTCCGTCGACGCGCAGGCCCGGGTGGAGCGCCGACTGGCCACCATGGCGGCGACCCGCAGTCTGAGCCTGGCGCTGGGTGGCTGGCTGCCGGTGCCGGCGCTGCTGCTGGCCGCGCCGTGGCTGGTCCGTCAAGGGCTGGGGCCGGGCGCGCTGCTCGGCGCGCTCGTCTACGTCACGCGGGGGGTGCAGCCGGCCCTGCACAGCCTGGTGCAGGGCGTCGCCGCCGGTGGTCTCCGGTTCGCCGTCACCCTGGACCGGCTGCTGCGGACCGCCGCGCCGGCCGACGCCGACCCGGCCGGGTCGCTGCCCCGCCCCACGCCGCAGCGCACCGGGGCGGCGTTGTCGCTGCGCGGGGTGACCTTCCGGTACGGCCCACACGCCGACCCGGTGCTCGACGACCTCGACCTCGACGTGCCCGTCGGGGACCACCTGGTGATCGTCGGGGCCAGCGGGATCGGCAAGTCGACCCTGGCGGGGCTGATCGCCGGGGTGCTGCACCCCCAGTCGGGCACCGTCCATGTCGGAGGGTTGCCGGTGACCGGGGCCACGCCGGGCGAACTGGCCGAGCGGCGGGTGCTCATCCCGCAGGAGGCGTACGTCTTCACCGGCTCGCTCCGCGACAACCTCGGCTACCTGGCCCCCGGCGTGCCGGACGACGTGGTGGACCGGGCAGCGGCCCGGCTGGGGCTGACCGGGCTGCTGACCCGGCTCGGCGGGCACGACGCGCTGCTGCGCCCGGCGGACCTGTCAGCCGGGGAACGGCAGCAGGTGGCGTTGCTGCGGGCCTGGCTCTCCCCCGCCCCGCTGACCATCCTCGACGAGGCGACCTGTCACCTGGACCCGGCCACCGAGGCCCGGCTGGAGACGGCTTTCGCCGCCCGGCCCGGCACCCTGGTGGTGATCGCCCACCGGGTCAGTTCGGCGCGGCGGGCGCGGCGGGTCCTGCTGCTCGACGGGCGGACCGCGCTGCTGGACACCCACCAGGGGCTGCTGGGGCGCTCACCGGCCTACCGGGCCCTGGTCGGCTACGGCGAGACGGAGCCGTCGGACACCGCCACCTTCTGGACGGCGTCGGACGGGACATCGGCGGCGGCCCGCACCTAGGTGTCACGGGCCGCGCGGGTTGGGTCCGGAACCCACCCCGGGGGTACGTCCCGGAGGCGGTGCCGGGGGTCGGGGTCGGGTGGGTGCCGGTCACAGCCAGCCGGACTCACGGGCGATCCGTACCGCCTCCCAGCGGGTCCGCGCGCCGGTCTTCGCCATGATCCGCGACAGATGGTTGCGTACCGTGCCGGCCGACAGCATCAGTCGTTCGGCGATCTCCTGGACCGGATGCCCCTCGGCGACCACGTCGAGCACCTCCCGCTCCCGGTTGGTCAACGGGCTGTCGGCGACCTCGAGGGCGGCGACCACCAGGTCGGGGTCGAGCACGACCCGTCCCTCGGCGAGCTGCCGTACCCCGTCGACGATCCGGCCGGGTGGCACGTCACGGCTGAGGAAGCCGATCCGGTGGCCGTGCTCGGCGAGCACCGGCCCGAGCCGACCGGCCCGTCGCTGTTCGACGAGGACCAGCAGGGAACCCACGGGTGCGGTCATCGGCTCCGTCGGCGGGCGGGGGGCCGGGGCGGTGGTCGTGGCGGTGGACTCGTAGCCGGCAGCCGGGCTGGTCTCGACGACGGATTCCGCGACGCCCAGAGTCGCCAGCCGGACCAGTTCCGTCACGGTCAACATGTCGAACTCGACCACGGCCACGTCGGGGCGTTCGGCCCGGACCGCCGCCCGCAGGTGGTGCGGGCTGTCCACCTCGCCGACGATTTCGATGTCGTGTTCGGCGGCGAGCAGTTGGGCGAGTGCGCCCCGGAGCAGCCCGCCCTGGAGGGCAAGCAATGTGCGAACCATAAGCGACTCCCGAGATCATGCCCGTGTTGACGAAATGTGTGCGGTCGATGACGCACGGTTCGGAATCTTATTGAATCCGTAACTGGTCCGACACCCCTTCTCACGGGTAGTCAGATCCAGCCCGCGTCCCGGGCCCGCTGGACCGCTTCCCACCGGTTACGGGCCCCGGTCTTGCGGAGCACGGCGGACAGGTGGTTGCGGACGGTGCCGGGTGCCAGGTGCAGCTGGCCGGCGATCTCCTTGGTGGACATGCCCCGCGCGGCGGCGGCGGTCACCTCACGCTCCCGCTCGTTGAGGGGGTTGACGGCGGCGTCCAGCGCGGCCAGTGCGGTCACCGGGTCGATCATCCGCCGCCCCCCGGCGACCAGACGAAGCTGGTCCAGGAGTTCCTGGGGCGGGACGTCCTTGGCGATGATCCCCCGGGCCCGGGCCCCGAGGGCCCGGCGCAGCACCCGGGCGGTCCGCCGGGAGGTCAGCACCACCACCGCGCACTCCGGCAGCCGGGCGTGCCAGCGTCCGGCGAGCACGGCGGGGTCCTCGATTGCGTCGAGGTCGACCAGGACGACGTGGGGACGCCGGGTGACGACACCGTCCGTCAGATGGTGGTCGGGGTCGCTCTCCCCGGCCAGCTCGAACCCGGGAGCGGCGGCCAGGATCGCCGCGAGGGCGGTACGCAACAGTCCCGGGGGCCCCACCACCACGACACGGATCGTCGGATTATCGTTTTCTGCCGCCCGGCCCGGACCCGACGATGACTGTTTCCCGCTCGCCAGTTCGTCCATCCGTCATATTTTCCCAAAGCAAGGCCGAAGCAGTCCTGACTGTCGGAATGACGACCGGTTTCCGGCCAGCGGGAAAATGGTCGAAATGCATCAGCCGACGGCAGGAGCGAATCGGGACCTGCCGGACGTCCGGCAGGTCCCGATTCGACGGGTATAGCAGTTGAGGCCGACCCCCTTAGGGGGTCGGCCTCGACTGGAAAGGTTGTCCGGCGGTGTCCTACTCTCCCACACCCTCCCGAGTGCAGTACCATCGGCGCTGGAGGGCTTAGCTTCCGGGTTCGGAATGTGACCGGGCGTTTCCCCTCCGCCATGAC
>NZ_JACGMO010000088.1:0-32308 GCF_015354745.1 Micromonospora sp. S-DT3-3-22 | reverse complement strand
GGCCGCCTGCGACGCGGCCGACGCCGACGCCCTGGCCGCGCTGCTCGCCGCCGTCCCGGCCGACCGGCCGCTGCGGGCGGTGGTGCACGCCGCCGGCATCGTCGACGACGGGACGATCGGCTCGCTCACCCCGCAGCGGATCGACGCGGTGCTGAAGGCCAAGCTGGACGGCGCGGTCAACCTCGACCGGTTGACCCGCGACGCCGACCTGACCGCGTTCGTGCTCTTCTCCTCCCTGGCGAGCCTGCTCGACTGCGCCGGGCAGGGCAACTACGCCGCCGCGAACGCCACCCTCAACGCGCTGGCTGCCACCCGCCGGGCGCAGGGCCGGCCCGCCGTCGCCCTCACCTGGGGCCTGTGGACCGGCGACAGCGGCATGGGCGGCCAGTTGGACGCCGCCGCGTTGCAGCGCATCGAGCGTTCCGGCATGCCCGGCCTCAGCCCGGCCGAGAACCTGGCCCTGCTCGACGCGGCGCTCGGCGTCGACGAGCCGGTGCTCGCCCCGATCCGGGTCGACCTGACCGCCCTGCGCAACCGGCCCGACGGGGTGCCGGCGCTGCTGCGCGGCCTGGTGCCGCTGCCGGCGCGCCGCAGCGCCCAGGCCGCCGGCCCGGCCGACGCCACGCAGGGGCTGGCCCGGCAGTTCGCCGCGTTCAGCCAGGCCGAGCGGGACCGGTTCACCCTGGACCTGGTCCGCGAGCACGTCGCCGCCGTGCTCGGCCACGACGGCGCGGAGGCGATCGAGCCGCGCCGGGCCTTCAACGAGTTGGGCTTCGACTCGCTGGCCGCGGTGGAGCTGCGTAACCGGCTCAAGGCGGCCACCGGGCTGCGGCTGCCGGCGACCCTGGCGTTCGACTACCCGACCCCGGCGGCGCTGGCCGAGTTCGTGGTCTCCACCGTGCTGGGCACCGGCAAGGACGTGGCGACGCCGGAGCCCGCAGCGGCCTCCTTCACCCAGGAGCCCATCGCGATCGTCTCGATGAGCTGTCGCTTCCCCGGCGGGGTGGCCACCCCGGAGCAGCTCTGGGAACTGCTCGACGGCGGCGTCGACGCGGTCTCGTCGTTCCCCGCCGACCGGGGCTGGGACCTGGTCGGCATGTACGACCCGGAGCCCGGCAAGCCCGGCAAGACGTACTCGATGGAGGGCGGTTTCCTCTACGACGCGGCCGACTTCGACGCGGACTTCTTCGGCATCAGCCCGCGCGAGGCGGTGGCGATGGACCCGCAGCAGCGGTTGATGCTGGAGACCTCGTGGGAGGTGCTGGAGCGGGCCGGGATCGACCCGACCTCGCTCAAGGGGAGCCCGACCGGCGTCTTCGCCGGCGTCATGTACCACGACTATGCGCTGCGGCTGCACCAGGTGCCCGACGACCTGGCCGGCTACCTGGGCAACGGCAGCCTCGCCAGCATCGTCTCCGGCCGGGTGGCCTACACCCTGGGGCTGGAGGGGCCGGCGGTGTCGATCGACACGGCGTGCTCGTCGTCGCTGGTGGCGATCCACCTGGCGGTGCAGGCGCTGCGGGCCGGGGAGTGCTCCCTCGCCCTGGCCGGCGGCGTCACCGTGATGTCCACCCCGGACACGTTCCTCGACTTCAGCCTCCAGCGCGGCCTGGCCAAGGACGGCCGGTCGAAGTCCTTCGCCGCCGGCGCCGACGGCACCGGCTGGGGCGAGGGCGCGGGCATGGTGCTGCTGGAGCGGCTCTCCGACGCCCGTGCCAACGGTCACCAGGTGCTCGCCGTGATCCGGGGTTCGGCGACGAACCAGGACGGTGCGTCCAACGGCCTGACCGCGCCGAACGGCCCCTCCCAGCAGCGGGTGATCCGGCAGGCCCTGGCCTCGGCCGGTGGCATCCCGGCGACCGAGGTGGACGTGGTGGAGGCGCACGGCACCGGCACGGCGCTCGGTGACCCGATCGAGGCGCAGGCGCTGCTGGCCACGTACGGGCAGGGCCGGCCGGAGGACCGGCCGCTGTGGCTGGGGTCGATCAAGTCGAACATCGGGCACACCCAGGGCGCGGCGGGTGTGGCCGGTGTGATCAAGATGGTGCTGGCGATGCGCAACGACCTGTTGCCGCGCACCCTGCACGCCGACGAGCCCTCGCCGCAGATCGACTGGTCGGCCGGGGAGGTGCGGCTGCTCACCGAGCCGCAGCGCTGGCCGGCGGTGGACCGGCCGCGCCGGGCCGGGGTGTCGTCGTTCGGCATCAGCGGCACCAACGCGCACGTCATCATCGAGCAGGCGCCCCCGGAGCAGGAGGAGCCCCCGCCGGCCGGGGACACCGCGCCGGTCGTCCCGGCGGTGTTGCCGTGGGTGCTGTCCGCGCGCTCGGTGGAGGCGTTGCGGGCGCAGGCCGGCGGGGTCGCCGCCACGGGCGCGGGCCTGGACGTGGCGTACTCGTTGGCGACGACGCGGGCGGCGTTGGAGCGCCGGGCGGTGGTGGTGGCCGCGGCGGGCGAGGACGCGGTCCGCGCCCTGCGGTGCGTGGCGGAGGGGACCGACTCGCCCGACGTGGTGTACGGCTCGCCGTCGGTCGGGAAGCTGGCGGTGCTGTTCACCGGCCAGGGCGCGCAGCGGTTGGGGATGGGCCGTGAACTGGCGGCGGCGTACCCGGTGTTCGCCGAGGCGTTCGCGCAGGTGTGCGCGGAGGTGGACGCGAAGCTGGACCGGCCGCTGCGGGAGGTGCTCTACACCGAGCCGGACGTGGCCGACGCGGCGCTGTTGGACCAGACCGTCTACAGCCAGGCGGCGCTGTTCGCCATCGAGGTGGCCCTGTTCCGCCTGCTGGAGTCGTGGGGGGTCCGGCCCGACATGGTGGCCGGGCACTCGATCGGCGAGGTGACGGCGGCCCACGTGGCCGGGGTGTTGTCGTTGGCTGACGCGGCGACCCTGGTGACGGCGCGGGGCCGGCTGATGCAGTCGATGCGTGAGGACGGCGCGATGGTCGCCGTCGAGGCGTCCGAGGCGGAGGTGCGTGCCGCGCTGGCCGGCCTTGAGGCGCGGGTGGGCGTCGCGGCGGTGAACGGTCCCCGTGCGGTGGTCGTCTCCGGTGACGCCGAGGCGGTGGAGTCGGTCGCCGCGGGTCTGCGGGGTCAGGGGCGGCGGACGAAGCGGCTGCGGGTGAGTCACGCCTTCCACTCGCCGCACATGGAGCCGATGCTGGCGCAGTTCCACGAGATCCTCTCCGGCCTGGTGTTCGAGCGGCCACAACTGCCGGTGGTGTCCAACGTGACCGGTGCGGTGGCCGACCCCGAGGAGTTGCGCGACCCGGACTACTGGGTACGGCACGTACGGGAGTCGGTGCGCTTCGGCGACGGGGTGGCCGCCCTCCAGGCGGCGGGCGTCACCACGTTCCTGGAGGTGGGCCCGGACGCGGTGCTGACGGCGATGGGCCGGGACTGCGTCACCGACGAGGACGCGGTGGCCCTGGTGCCGGTGCTGCGTGCCGGCCGGGACGAGCCGACGACCCTGCTGACCGCCCTGGCGACCCTGCACACCCGGGGCGTCCCGGTGGACTGGCGGGCCTGGTTCGCGCCCACCGGCGCCCGCACCACCGAACTGCCCACCTACCCCTTCCAGCGCCGCCGCTACTGGATCAACGCCACCACCGCGGCGACCGACGTGGCGTCGGTGGGCCTCGGGGCGGCGGGCCACCCGCTGTGGGGCGCGTCGGTGTCGATGGCCGAGTCCGGCGAGGTGCTGTTCACCGGCCGGTTCTCCGTGGACACCCACCCGTGGCTGGCCGATCACGCGGTCGCCGGCACGGTGCTGCTGCCCGGCACCGGCTTCGTCGAACTCGTCCTGCACGCCGGGGGCCACGTGGGCCTCGGGCACCTCGAAGAGCTGACCCTGCACGCCCCGCTGCTGCTGCCCACGGGCGGCGCGATGCAGGTCCAACTGCTGATGACGGCCGCCGACGAGGCGAACCGCCGTACCGTCAGCGTGCACTCGCGTCCCGAGCACGCCGACCCGGACCTGCCGTGGACCCGGCACGCCACCGCCGTGCTCGCCGACACCCCGGCCGTGGCCACCTTCGACCTGACCGCCTGGCCGCCGCCGGGCGCGGTGCCCGTGCCGGTGGACGGCTTCTACGACGATCTGGTGGCCCAGGGGTACGAGTACGGCCCGGTGTTCCAGGGCGTGCAGGCCGTGTGGCGGGCCGGCGAGACGGTGTACGCGGAGGTGTCGTTGCCGTCCGACGCGCACGCCGACGCGGCGCGGTTCGGCCTGCACCCGGCGCTGCTCGATGCGGCGCTGCACGCGGTGGGCATCGGCGAGGAGGCGCCGGCGGACCGGCCGCCGTCGGTGCCGTTCGCGTGGACGGAGGTGACGCTGCACGCCACCGGCGCGACCGCCCTGCGGGTGCGGATCACTCCGGTGGGCACCGAGGCGGTGGCCCTGCACCTGGCCGATCCGACGGGCGCACCGGTCGCCGAGGTCGGCGCGCTGGTCTCCCGGCCGGTGCAGCTCGCCGCCGGGGCCGCCGCCGACGGCAACCTCTACCGCGTCGACTGGACCCCGGTGCCGACGCCCACCGCCGCGACCACCTCCTGGGCGTACCTGGAGGACCTCGGCGACGACGCGCCGGAGCTGGTTGTCACCCGGCTCACCACCCCGGCGGCCGGCGACCCGTCGGCCGCCCCGGACGGTGCCGTCGACGTCGAGTCGGCGTCGCGGGCCACCGCCGTGGCGACGCTCGGGCTGCTCCAGCGCTGGCTGGCCGACCCCCGGTCGGCGGAGTCCCGGCTGGTGGTGCTGACCAGCGGCGCGGCCGACGGGGTCACCGACCTGGTCCAGGCCCCGGTCTGGGGTCTGGTCCGGGCCGCGCAGGCGGAGAACCCCGGCCAGTTCGTGCTGGTCGACGCCGCCCCGGAGACGCCGGTCGAGGACATCGTCGCGGCGGTCGGCACCGGCGAGCCGGAGCTGTCGGTGCGCGACGGGCAGGTACGCGTGCCACGGCTGGCCCGCGCCGCCACCGGCGACACCGGCTGGCGGGCGGAGGGCACGGTCCTGGTGACCGGCGGCACGGGCGTGTTGGGCGCGCTGGTGGCCCGGCACCTGGTCGCCACGCACGGCGTCCGCGATCTGGTCCTGGCCTCGCGGCGGGGGCCGGCGGCACCGGGCGCGGTGGAGCTGCGCGAGGAACTGGCCGGTCTCGGTGCCGCCGTCGAGGTGGTCGCGTGTGACCTGACCGACCGGGAGGCCGTTGCCGTCCTGGTCGACGGGATTCCCGGGTTGGCGGCGGTGGTGCACACCACCGGCGTCCTCGACGACGGGTTGGTGACCTCGCTGACCACGGCGCAGTTCGACGGCGTGTGGCGGGCGAAGGCCACCCCCGCCTGGCACCTGCACGAGTTGACCCGGGACCGGAACCTGTCGGCGTTCGTGCTCTACTCCTCGGCCGCCGGCGTGGTGGACGGCTCCGGGCAGGGCAACTACGCTGCGGCGAACGTGTTCCTCGACGCCCTGGCCGAGCACCGGCGTGGGCTCGGCCTCGCCGCGACCTCGTTGGCCTGGGGGCTGTGGGAGGAACGCAGCGGGATGACCGCGCACCTCGGCGAGGCCGACCTGGCGCGGATGGCCCGCTCCGGCATCCTGCCCATCAGTTCCGCGCAGGGGCTGGCGCTGCTGGACGCGACGGTCGCCACCGGCGAGCCGACGTTCGTGCCGATCCGGTTGGACACCGCCGCGCTGCGCGCCCAGGGCCAGTCGATGCCGGCCCTGTTCCGTGGCCTGGTCCGGCTCCCGGCCCGGCGGGCCGCCGAGGCGGGCCGGACGCCGGTCGGCGGGTCGGCGCTGCAACGGCGACTGACCGGTCTGACCGACGCCGAGCAGCGGCGTCTGCTGCTCGACCTGGTCCGGGCCGACGTGGCTGCGGTGCTCGGCCACGACAGCCCGGCCACCGTGGAACCGGCCCGGGCGTTCCGGGAGATCGGCTTCGACTCGCTGGCCGCCGTGGAGCTGCGCAACAAGTTGAACACCGCCACCGGGCTGCGACTGCCGGCCAGCCTGGTCTTCGACTACCCGAACCCCACGGTGCTCGCCGACTACCTGCACACCCGGCTCCTCGGCGCGGCCGCCCCGGCCGCCCCGACCGTCGCCACCGCGATCGCCGACGACGAGCCCGTCGCGATCGTCGCGATGAGCTGCCGCTTCCCCGGTGGCGTGCGCAACCCGGAGGAGCTGTGGCAGCTCCTCGTCGACGGGACGGACGCCATCTCGCCGTTCCCCACCGACCGGGGCTGGGACCTCGACAACCTGTACGACCCGGAGCCCGGCAAGCCCGGCAAGACGTACTCGATGGAGGCCGGTTTCCTCTACGACGCGGCCGACTTCGACCCCGACTTCTTCGGCATCAGCCCGCGCGAGGCGGTGGCGATGGACCCGCAGCAGCGGCTGCTGCTGGAGACCTCGTGGGAGGCGCTGGAGCGGGCCGGCATCAACCCCACCTCGCTGCGCGGCAGCCTCACCGGCGTCTTCGCCGGGGTGATGTACCACGACTACGCCAGCCGGCTGCCGGAGGTCCCCGAGGACCTGGTGGGTTACCTGGGCAACGGCAGCATGGCCAGCGTGGCCTCGGGGCGGATCTCGTACACGTTGGGGTTGGAGGGGCCGGCGGTCAGCGTCGACACCGCCTGCTCCTCGTCGCTGGTGGCGATCCACCTGGCGGTGCAGGCACTGCGGGCGGGGGAGTGTTCCCTCGCCCTGGCCGGCGGCGTCACCGTGATGTCCGCCCCGGACACCTTCATCGAGTTCAGCCTCCAGCGTGGCCTGGCCGCCGACAGCCGGGTCAAGTCCTTTGCGGCGGGCGCGGACGGCACCGTGATGTCCGAGGGTGTCGGCATGCTGCTGTTGGAGCGGCTGTCCGACGCCGAGCGCAACGGTCACCACGTGCTCGCCGTGGTGCGGGGTTCGGCGATCAACCAGGACGGCGCGTCCAACGGCCTGACCGCGCCGAACGGCCCCTCGCAGCAGCGGGTGATCCGGCAGGCCCTGGCGGCGGCCGGTGGCATCCCCACCACCGAGGTGGACGTGGTCGAGGCGCACGGCACCGGCACCTCCCTCGGTGACCCGATCGAGGCGCAGGCGTTGCTGGCCACCTACGGGCAGGACCGTCCCGGGGACCGGCCGCTCTGGCTCGGGTCGATCAAGTCGAACATCGGGCACACCCAGGGCGCGGCCGGCGTGGCCGGCGTGATCAAGATGGTGCTGGCCATGCGCAACGGCCTGCTGCCGCGCACCCTGCACGTGACCGAACCGTCCCCGCAGATCGACTGGACGGCCGGGGACGTGCAGTTGCTGACCGAGCCGCAGCAGTGGCCGGCGGTGGACCGGCCGCGCCGGGCCGGGGTGTCGTCGTTCGGCATCAGCGGCACCAACGCCCACGTCATCATCGAACAGGCACCCCCGGGCGAGGAGCCACCGGCCGACGCCCCCGAGCCGGAGATCCTGCCCTGGGTGCTGTCCGCCCGTACCGACCAGGCCCTGCGGGAGCAGGCCGGGCGGGTGGCCGCCGTCGCCGAGAGCGACACCGCACGGCCAGGTGACCTCGCGTACGCGCTGGCGACCGGGCGGGCGCTGCTGGACCGGCGGACGGTGATCGTCGGCGACCGGGCCGAGTTCGTCGCCGGGGCGCGCGCCTTCGCCGAGAACGGCACCGCCCCCGGGGTGCTCCAGGGCGGCACCGTCTTCGTCTTCCCCGGGCAGGGCTCGCAGTGGATGGGCATGGCGGTGGAACTGCTGGACTCGTCGCCGGTGTTCGCCGAGCGGATCAACGAGTGCGGTGCGGCGTTGTCGGAGTTCGTGCCGTGGCGGTTGACCGACGTGCTGCGGGGGGTGGAGGGCACCCCCTCGGTGGACCGGGTGGACGTGGTGCAGCCGGTGCTCTGGGCGGTCATGGTGTCGCTGGCCGGGCTGTGGCGCGCGTACGGCGTGGAGCCGGACGCGGTGATCGGTCACTCGCAGGGTGAGATCGCCGCCGCCGTGGTGGCGGGCGGTCTGTCGTTGCGTGACGGTGCCGCCGTGGTGGCGTTGCGGAGCCTGGCCATCGCGGAGGACCTGGCGGGGCGGGGCGCGATGGCCTCCGTCGGCCTGCCGGAGCGGGCGGCGGCCGAGCGGCTGACCGGCTACGCCGGGCGGATCTCCATCGCCACCGTCAACGGCACCTCCTCCGTGGTCGTCTCCGGCGACCCCGACGCGGTCGACGACCTGGTCGCCACCCTCACCGCCGAGGGGCACCGGGCCAAGCGGGTCAACGTGGACTACGCCTCGCACTCCGCCCAGGTCGAGCTGATCGAACAGCGGCTGCTCGACGTCCTCGCCGGGATCACCCCCCGCGCCTCCCGCGTGCCGTTCTACTCGACGGTCACCGCGGGTGTGCTCGACACCGCCGGCCTGGACGCCCGGTACTGGTACACCAACCTGCGGCAGACGGTGCGGTTCGAGGAGACCACCCGGGTCCTGCTCGCCGCCGGCATGCGGGTGTTCCTGGAGTGCAGCGCCCACCCGGTGCTGACCATGGGCATCGAGGAGACCGCCGCCGACGGGGGCGTCGAGGTCGCCGCCGTCGGCTCGCTGCGCCGTGGCGAGGGTGGTCTGCGCCGTTGGCTGACCTCGCTGGGTGAGGCGTTCAGCAGGGGCGTCGCGGTGGACTGGGCGCCGGTGCTGCCGGCGCGTCCGCGCGGCGAGGTGCCGTTGCCGACCTACCCGTTCCAGCGCCGCAGGTACTGGATCAACGCCACCGGCAGCACCGCCGACCTCGCCGCCGCCGGGCTCGGTTCCGCCGGTCACCCGCTGTGGGGCGCCGCGATCGGCATGGCCGAGTCGGGTGAGGTGCTCTTCACCGGGCGGATCTCCCTGGACACCCATCCGTGGTTGGCCGACCACGCCGTCAACGGCACGGTGCTGCTGCCCGGTACGGGCCTCGTCGAGCTGGTGCTGCACGCCGGTGAGCACGCCGGCGTCGGTCACCTCGACGAGCTGACCCTGCACGCTCCGCTGGTCCTGCCCGCGCAGGGCGCCGTCCAGGTGCAACTCCTGCTGGGTGCCCCCGACGACGCCGGCCGGCGCGCGGTGACGGTGCACTCCCGGCCGGAGCACACCGAGAGCTGGGTCCGGCACGGCACCGGCATCCTCTCGGCCGACACCCCCGACCCCGCGTTCACGCTGACCGCGTGGCCGCCGCCGGGTGCGGTGCCGGTGCCGACGGCGGGCCTGTACGACGACCTGATGGCCCAGGGCTACGAGTACGGGCCGATGTTCCAGGGCGTGCAGGCGGCGTGGCGGGCCGGCGACGTGGTGTACGCCGAGGTGGCCCTGCCGGAGGAGGCGCACGCGGACGCGGCCCGGTTCGGGCTGCACCCGGCGCTGTGGGACGCCGCGCTCCAGGCGGTGGGTATCGGTGAGCCGGTGCCCGCCGGTCGGCCGCCGTACCTGCCGTTCGCGTGGACCGACGTCACCCTGTACGCCACCGGGGCGACCGCCCTGCGGGTCCGGATCACCGCCACCGGGCCGGAGTCCGCCACCCTGCACCTCGCCGACCCCGACGGGGCCCCGGTGGCCGTCGTCGGTGCCCTCGTCTCCCGTCCGGTCCAGCTCACCACCGCCGCCCCGACCGACGGCGACCTCTACCGCATCGACTGGACGACGGTCCCCACCGGCACCCCCACCGAGTCGTGGGGCTACCTGGAGGGGATCGGCTTCGGCGTCCCCGACGTCGTGCTCGCCCCGCTCACCCCGGTCGGCGACGACACCGACCCGGCCACCGCCGCCCGGACGGCGGTGGGGGAGACCCTCGCCCTGCTCCAGTCCTGGCTGGCCGACCCGGCGCAGGCTGCCGCCCAGCTGGTGGTGGTCACCCACGGTGCCGTCGACGGTGGCACCGACCTCGCCCACGCCCCGGTGTGGGGCCTGGTGCGGGCCGCGCAGGCGGAGAACCCGGGCCAGTTCGTGCTGGTGGACGCCGACCCGGAGACGCCGGTGGAGGACATCGTGGCGGCGGTGGGCACCGGCGAGCCGGAGTTGTCCCTGCGGGACGGCCAGGTACGGGTGCCACGGCTGACCCGGTTCGCCGGCTCCGGCGAGGTGTGGCGGGCCGACGGCAGCGTGCTGGTGACCGGTGGCACCGGTGTGCTGGGTGCGCTGGTGGCCCGTCATCTGGTCGCCGGCCACGGCGTCCGCGACCTGGTGCTCACCTCGCGGCGGGGGCTCGCCGCCCCCGGCGCGACGGACCTGCTCGACGAGCTGACCGCCCTGGGCTCGACCGTCCGGATCGTCGCCTGTGACATGGCGGACCGGGACGCCGTCGCCGCCCTGCTCGACGGCATCCCCACGCTGACCGCGGTCGTGCACACCACCGGTGTCCTCGACGACGGGCTGCTGGCCACCCTGACCCCGGCGCAGCTCGACTCGGTCTGGCGGGCCAAGGCCGAACCGGCCTGGCACCTGCACGAGCTGACCCTCGGCCGGAACCTCGACGCGTTCGTGCTGTTCTCCTCCGCCGCCGGGGCCATCGACGGGGCCGGGCAGGGCAACTACGCCGCCGCGAACGTCTTCGTGGACGCGCTGGCCGCCCACCGGCATGCCCTCGGCCTGCCCGCCACGTCGTTGGCCTGGGGGTTCTGGGAGCAGCGCAGCGGGATGACGTCCCACCTCGGCGACGCCGACGTGGCCCGGATGGCCCGCTCCGGTGTCCTGCCGATCGACTCCGAGCAGGGCCTGGCCCTGCTCGACGTGGCGGTCGCGGCGGGCGAGCCGGCGCTGGTGCCGATCCGGTTGGACACCGCCGCGCTGCGCGCCCAGGGGCAGCAGATGCCGGCGCTGTTCCGGGGTCTGGTCCGGTTGCCCGCCCGTCGGGCGGCCGGTGCCGGGGCCGCCCCGGTCACCGGCTCCGGACTACAGCGGCAACTCGCCACCCTCGGTGTGGACGACCAGCGCCGGATGCTGCTCGATCTGGTCCGGGCCAGCGTCGCGGCGGTCCTCGGGCACGACAGCGGCACCGCCGTCGAACCGGCCCGGGCGTTCAAGGAACTCGGCTTCGACTCGCTGGCCGCCGTGGAGCTGCGGAACAAGCTGAACACCGCCACCGGGCTGAGGCTGCCCGCCACGCTCGTCTTCGACTACCCGAACCCCGCCGCGCTCGCCGACCATCTGCACCACACCATCGTCGGCAGTCCGGCCGAGGTCCGGCCGGACGAACCGTCCCGCCCGGTGGCCGACGAACCCGTCGCGATCGTCGCGATGAGCTGCCGGTTCCCCGGCGGGGTCCGCAGCCCGGAGGAGCTGTGGCAGCTCCTCGTCGACGGCGGGGACGCCATCTCGGCGTTCCCCACCGACCGGGGCTGGGACCTCGACAGCCTGTACGACCCGGAGCCCGGCAAGCCCGGCCGGACGTACTCGTTGGAGGGCGGTTTCCTCTACGACGCGGCCGACTTCGACCCGGACTTCTTCGGGATCAGTCCGCGCGAGGCGGTGGCGATGGACCCGCAGCAGCGGCTGCTGCTGGAGAGCTCCTGGGAGGCGCTGGAGCGGGCGGGCATCGACCCGACGTCGCTCAAGGGGAGCCCGACCGGCGTCTTCACCGGCGTGATGTACCACGACTACGGCAGCCGGCTGCCCTCCGTGCCGGACGAGCTGGCCGGCTACCTGAGCAACGGCAGCATGTCCAGTGTCGCGTCGGGGCGGATCTCGTACACGTTGGGGTTGGAGGGGCCGGCGGTCAGTGTCGACACGGCCTGTTCGTCGTCGTTGGTGGCGATCCACCTGGCGGTGCAGGCGCTGCGGGCGGGGGAGTGTTCCCTCGCCCTGGCCGGTGGCGTCACCGTGATGTCCACTCCGGGCACCTTCGTCGAGTTCAGCCTCCAGCGTGGCCTCGCCGCCGGTGGCCGGTGCCGGTCCTTCGCGGCCGGCGCGGACGGCACGGCGATGTCCGAGGGTGTCGGGATGCTGCTGTTGGAGCGGCTGTCCGACGCCGAGCGCAACGGTCACCACGTGCTCGCCGTGGTGCGGGGTTCGGCGATCAACCAGGACGGCGCGTCCAACGGCCTGACCGCGCCCAACGGCCCCTCCCAGCAGCGGGTCATCCGGCAGGCGCTGGCTGTCGCGAACGTCGCACCCGACCAGGTGGACATGGTCGAGGCGCACGGCACGGGGACCACCCTGGGCGACCCGATCGAGGCGCAGGCGTTGCTGGCCACGTACGGGCAGGATCGGCCGGCGGGCCGGCCGTTGTGGCTGGGGTCGATCAAGTCGAACATCGGGCACACCCAGGGCGCGGCCGGCGTGGCCGGCGTGATCAAGATGGTGCTGGCCATGCGCAACGGCCTGCTGCCGCGCACCCTGCACGTGGACGAGCCGTCCCCGCAGGTGGACTGGTCGGCCGGGGAGGTGCGGCTGCTCACCGAGCCGCAGCAGTGGCCGGCGGTGGACCGGCCGCGCCGGGCCGGGGTGTCGTCGTTCGGCATCAGCGGCACCAACGCCCACGTCATCATCGAACAGGCACCCCCGACGCAGGACGCGCCGGTCGAGGTCGACGTGACGGTCGACCCGCCCGTCCTGCCGTGGCTGCTCGCGGCCCGCTCGGACGATGCGCTGCGCGCCCAGGCCGACCTGGTCGCCGCCACCGGCGCCAGCCTCGACGTGGCGTACTCGCTGGCCACCACCCGGGCGGCGCTGGAACGCCGGGCCGTCGTGGTCGCCGCCGCCGGGGACGACGCGGTGCGCGCGCTGCGGGAGACGGCCCGGGGCGGCGACGGCAGCGAGGTGGTCCGGGGTACCCCCGTCGGCGGCAAACTCGCCATGCTCTTCACCGGTCAGGGTGCCCAGCGACTCGGCATGGGCCGTGAACTGGCCGCCGCGTACCCGGCCTTCGCCGAGGCGCTCGAGGAGGTCAGCGCCCACCTGGACGCGAAGCTCGACCGACCGCTGCGCGAGGTGCTCTACACCGAGCCGGACGTGGCCGACGCCGCCCTGCTCGACCAGACCGTCTACAGCCAGAGCGCGCTGTTCGCCATCGAGGTGGCCCTGTTCCGGTTGCTCGAGTCGTGGGGGATCCGACCCGACCTGGTCGCCGGGCACTCCATCGGAGAGGTCACCGCGGCGCACGTCGCCGGGGTGCTGTCGCTGCCCGACGCGGCGACCCTGGTCACCGCGCGGGGCCGGCTGATGCAGAGCATGCGCGAGGACGGCGCGATGGTGGCCGTCGAGGCGTCCGAGGCGGAGGTACGCGGGGAGTT
Source organism: Micromonospora sp. S-DT3-3-22 (assembly GCF_015354745.1). Classification (NCBI taxonomy): domain Bacteria; kingdom Bacillati; phylum Actinomycetota; class Actinomycetes; order Micromonosporales; family Micromonosporaceae; genus Micromonospora; species Micromonospora sp. S-DT3-3-22. Next base: position 19,078 of record NZ_JACGMO010000088.1, on the reverse strand, counting down.
GGCCGGCCGCGAGGCCGAACTGGGCATCGCCGCGGTCAACGGTCCGCAGGCGGTGGTGGTCTCCGGTGACCACGACGCCGTGGGCGCGATCGCCGACGGTTGGCGGGCCCGGGGCCGCCGGATCAAGCGGCTGCGGGTCAGTCACGCCTTCCACTCGCCGCACATGGAACCGATGCTGGCCGAGTTCCACGAGGTTCTCGCCGGCCTGACGTTCAGCCCGCCGCGGGTGCCTGTGGTGTCCAACCTGACCGGCCGGCTCGCCGACCCCGATGAGATCCGCGACCCCGGCTACTGGGTGCGGCACGTCCGGGAGGCGGTCCGGTTCAGCGACGGGATCACCACCCTGGAGGCTGAGGGCGTCACCACGTACCTGGAGGTCGGCCCGGACGCGGTGCTCACCGCGCTGGCCCGGGAGTGTGTCACCGGCACCGACGGCGTCGCCCTGGTGCCGGTGCTGCGCAGCGGCCGGGACGAGGCGACGACCCTGCTCACCGCCCTGGCGACCCTGCACACCCGGGGCGTGCCGGTGGACTGGCGGGCCTGGTTCGCGCCGACCGGCGCCCGGGTCACCGAACTGCCGACGTACCCGTTCCAGCGTCGCCGGCTCTGGTTGGACGCGGCGGAGGTCGACGGCGACGTGCCCGGCCTCGGCCAGCGTCCGGCCGCCCACCCGCTGCTCGGCGCGGTGGTCGGGTTGGCCGGCGTCGACGGCACCGTGTTGACCGGCCGGCTCTCCCTGCGGACCCATCCGTGGCTGGCCGACCACGCCCTCGCCGGGACGGTGCTGCTGCCCGGGACGGCCTTCGTGGAGCTGGCCGTCCGCGCCGGTGACCAGGTCGGCTGTGGCCTGGTGGAGGAGCTGACCCTGGAGGCCCCGCTGACCGTGCCCCCGCGCGGCGGGGTGGATCTGCAGGTGGTGGTGGGGGCGCCCGACGGGACCGGCCGCTGCCCGGTCACCGTTCACTCCCGCCCGGCGGACGGCGGTGACGGGTGGACCCGGCACGCCACCGGCGTGCTGGCTCCGGCGCCGGCCACCGTCCCGGCCGTGGCGGCCGGCGACACCTGGCCGCCGGCCGACGCCAAACCGGTCGACCTGGACGGGCGCTACGACCGGCTCGCCGATGCCGGCTACCACTACGGCCCGCTGTTCCAGGGGCTGCGGGCCGCCTGGCAACGCGGCGACGAGGTGTACGCCGAGGTGGCGCTCCCCGAGGACGCCTGGTCCTCGGCCGCCCGGTTCGGTCTGCACCCGGCGCTCTTCGACGCGGTGCTGCACGCCCTCGACCTGGCCGAGGCGGACCAGCCCGACGACGGGCGGCTCCAGGTGCCGTTCGCCTGGCGCGGCGTCACCCTGCACGCCACCGGTGCCACGGCGCTGCGGGTCCGGCTGACCCGCACCGGCCCGGAGGAGGTCGCCTTCGATCTTGCCGACGCCGGTGGCGTCCCGGTCGCCTCGGTCGCCGCGCTGGTGGTCCGGCCGCTCGCGACCGACCAGCTGGGTGTGGCGGGCACCGCCCACCGTTCGGCGCTGTACCAGCTCGACTGGGTCCCGGTACCGGCCGGGGACGCCGAGCCGGCCGACGCGACGGTGGTGGTCGGTGACGGTGACCTCGGCCTCGGGGTGCCCCACCACCCGGACCTGGCCGCGCTCGCGGCCGACATCGCGCGGACCGGTTTCGTGCCGCAGACCGTCGTGCTGTCCTGGCGGGCCACGTTGGACTCGCCGGTGCCGGCCGCCGCCGGGGCGCTGGACGTGGTCCAGCGGTGGCTCGCCGACGACCGGTTCAGCGGTGCCCGGCTGGCCCTGGTGACGACCCGCGCGATCGCCACCGGCGACGGCGAGGACGTGCCCCGGCCCGTCGACGCCACGGTCTGGGGTCTGGTCCGGGCCGCCCAGGAGGAGAACCCGGGCCGGTTCGTCCTGGTCGACGTCGACGGGGTTGATCCGGCCGGGCTGCGCGCGGCCCTCGCCGCCGGTGCCGAGCCGCAACTCGCGGTACGCTCCGGCGGGCTGCTCGCGCCCCGGCTCGCGCCGCTGCCGGTGCCTGCCGGTGAGCTGCCCGCCGGCCCGGACCCGGAGGGCACCGTCCTGGTCACCGGCGGCACCGGTGGGCTGGGCCGGCTCGTCGCCGAACACCTCGTGACCCGGCACGGCGTCCGGCGGCTGCTGCTGGCCAGCCGGCGTGGCCCGGCCGCACCCGGCGTCGACGAACTGGTGTCCCGCCTGACGGCGGCCGGTGCGGAGGTGACGCTGGCCGCCTGCGACCTGGCCGACCGGTCGGCGGTGGCGGCTCTGCTCGACGGGGTGCCCGCCGCGCACCCGCTCACCGGGGTGATCCACGCGGCCGGCGCGCTCGACGACGGTCTGCTGCCCGCGCTGACCCCGCAACGGCTGGCGGGGGTGGTGGCCCCCAAGGCCGAGGCCGCCCGCCACCTGCACGAACTCACCCTGCACCTGCCGTTGCGCTGGTTCGTCCTGTTCTCCTCGGCGGCGGCCACGCTCGGCGCGGCCGGGCAGGCCAACTACACCGCGGCCAACGCCTACCTGGACGCCCTCGCCCAGCACCGTCGGGCGCACGGCCTGGTCGGCACCTCGTTGGCCTGGGGTCTGTGGGCCGAGTCGGGCAGCGGGATGACCGGACACCTGGGTGAGGCGGACCTGCGGCGGATGGCCCGGTCCGGGGTGGGTGCGTTGTCCACCGTCGACGCGCTGGCACTGTTCGACGACACCACCCACCCCACGCCCGCCCTGGCGCTGCCGGTCCGCCTCGACCTGGCCGCGTTGCGGGCCCGGGCCGAGGGGGTGCCGCCGTTGTTGCGTGGTCTGGTCCGCGCTCCGGCGCGTCGGGTGGCGGCCGGTGCGGTGGCCGGGGAGCGGACGTTGGCGGACCGGCTCGCCGGTCTGCCGGCGGAGGAGGCCGACCGGGTGGTCACCGAGCTGGTCCAGGGTCGGGCGGCCGAGGTGCTCGGCCACGACCGCCCGCACGTCGTCGACATGGACAAGGGCTTCCTGGAGCTGGGCTTCGACTCCCTCGCGGCGGTGGAGTTCCGTAACAGCCTCGGTGCGGCCACCGGGCTGAGGCTGTCGGCGACGCTCATCTACGACCACCCGAGCCCGGCTGCGGTGGCCCGGTTCGTCCGGACGGAGCTGGGCGGTGAGCCGCCTACCGCGCCGTCGCTGGAGGCCGAGCTGGCCCGGTTGGAGGTGCTGCTGGACGGCACCGTGCCGGACGATGCGGAGCGGAACCGGATCACCGTCCGGCTGCAGGCGTTGATGGCCCGCTGGAACGCGGCGTACGGCACGGCCGGCGTGGAACCGGCGGCCCGGGACCTGGCGTCGGTCTCCGCGGACGAGCTGTTCGACATCCTCGACGACGAGTTGGAGGCGTCGGACTGACCCTCCGGCTGCCGGACCCGAGGTCCGCCGACACTCCGGTGACCGGCGGACCTCGGGTCTTCCTACCCGGCGGAGGGGTGGGTATTTGTCCACCTTCGACGTGGGTCCATGACCGTATCGCGTTACCGCCCGACCTCGTACGGTAGTTGCCGAACGGGGTGGACGTACGGGTTCGCCGCAGGTACCACCAGGTGGACGCGGAGAGGCAGGGAGGATGCGGGTGCGACTCGAACAGGGAATCATCGCGAAGGTCACCCGGAGTGGGCAGCTGGAGCTGACCTCCGAGCGGGACGGACTGCGATACCGGTTCGGGGCGACCGCCGCAGCCATGTGGATCGCCCTACAGCAGCAGGGCGGCTCGCCGGAGCGTGCGGCGGGTGTTCTCGCCCGGCAGTGGGCGGCCGATCCGGCGGCCACCCGGCGGGACGTCGACGTCTGGCTGGAGGACATGCTCCGCGCCGGGCTGGTGCGGGTGGAATGACGGTCGGCCGGGGTCCCACCCCTGCCGGCCCCCTGTGTCGGCCCGGCCCTCGGCGAGGGGGCGGACGCGACCCCTGTTCCGGGAGGTGGATCAGTCGTCGGTGGACCCGGCGACCGCACCGATGATCAGCCGCAGCGCCGCTGCCAGTTCCTTGCCGGAGGGGGCTGCTTCGGGGTCGAGCAGCCGCTGCACCGTCAGTCCGGTCATCAGTGCCAGCAGGAACGAGCCGACGGCCTTGCGGGTCTCCTCGCTGACGTTCTCGCCGCCGTTCTGGATGACGAAGGCGGCCAGCGCGGGGCGGGCCCGGCTGTAGCTCTCGGCCAGCTGCTCCCGCAGCACCGGCAGGTGTTCGGCCAGCGCGAACGCCTCGATCCCGGCGACCCAGAGCGGTCGGTGCGAGCCGAAGGACTCCACCAGACCGGTCCACATCGACTCCAGCCGGTCCATCAGGTCGGGCTGGGTGCCGTCGCGCAGCACCCGGTCGATCTCGACGCCCCACTCCTCGAACGCCTGGACCAGAGCTGCGGTCAGCAAGGCTTCCTTGGAGCCGAAGTGGTAGCCGATCGACGCCAGGTTGGTGTCCGAGGCGGCGACGATGTCGCGGGCGGTGGTACGTGTGTAGCCGCGTTCGTAGAGGCAGACCCTGGCCCCTGCCAGCAGGCGTTCCCGATGACCCACGGGCGTCACCCTACTCGGAACGACCCCCTAATTCATCCGCCAGATGTATACGCTTGTATATCCTCGGTGATAGCTTTCGGCCATGGCTACAGCGCAGGCAAAGGCCGGCCGCCGCGAGTGGATCGGCCTCGCGGTTCTCGTCATGGTGACACTGATCATCAGCATGGACATGACCGTGCTGTCATATGCCCTGCCGTTCATCACGGCGGACCTTGAACCGACCAGCAGCCAACTCCTCTGGATCACCGACGTCTACGCCTTCGTGCTGGCCGGCCTGCTGATCCCGATGGGAACGCTGGGGGACCGGATCGGGCGCCGTCGGCTGCTGATGATCGGCGCGGCCGTGTTCGGTGCGGCATCCGTGGCCACGGCCCTCTCCACCAGTCCCGGCATGCTGATCGGGACCAGGGCGGTGATGGGCGCCGCCGGTGCGACCCTCATGCCGTCGACCATGTCGTTGATCCGCAACATGTTCCACGACGAGAACGAGCGGCGTGCCGCGATCGGGCTCTGGGCAGCCGGGTTCTCCGCTGGCGGCGTCATCGGCCTGGTGGCGGGGGGTGCCCTGCTCCAGTACTTCTCCTGGGGCACCGTCTTCGAGATCAACGTTCCGATCATGGTGCTCCTGCTGATCCTGGCCCCCCTGCTGCTACCGGAGTTCCGCGACCCGGCGGCCGGGCGGTTCGACCTGATCAGCACGGTGCTGGCCTTCGTCGCGGTGCTGCCGACGATCTGGGGCATCAAGCAGTTCGCCGAACACGGGGCGGACTGGCCGCCGGTGGCCGGGGTGGTCGGCGGGCTGGTCTTCCTGGCCGTCTTCGTGTGGCGGCAACGACGCCTCGCCGACCCGGTGATCGACGTCCGGCTGTTCCGCGCGCCGGCATTCAGCGCGGCGGTCGTGATGAACGTGCTCGCCAACTTCGCGCTTGTCGGCTTCATGTTCTTTATCAGCCAGTACCTCCAACTGGTGCTCGGACTGCGTCCGTTCACCGCCGGGCTGTGGTCGTTGCCGGCCGCCGCCGCGGCGGGCGTCGGCGCGGCGGTGCTGGCTCCGATGTTGGCGCAGCGCTTCCGGCGGGCCTACGTCGCGGCCGGTGGCCTGCTGGTGGGCGCCGCCGGCTGCCTGGTGCTCGCCCAGGTCGGCGACGAGGTGGGCCTGACCCAGGTGGTCGTCGGTCAGGCGCTGATGACCGGTGGCGTCGCGATGGTGCTGACGTTGAGCGCCGAGCTGATCGTCTCCACCGCGCCGCCGGAGCGGGCCGGTGCCGCTGCCGGGCTCTCCGAGACCGGCAGCCAGCTCGGTGCCGCGCTCGGCGTCGCGATCCTCGGCAGCATCGGCACGTTCGTCTACCGGCAACAACTCTCGGGCACGGCGCCGGACGGGGTGTCGGCGGATTCCTGGGCGACCGCCCGGGAGACCCTGGGTGGCGCGGTCGAGGAGAGCCGCACGCTCACCACCGCTGCGGGGGACACGCTGGTGGCGCTGGCGCGCGCCGCTTTCGCCGCCGAGTTGCGGGCCGCCGCGGTCGTCGCGGCCGGCATCCTGCTGGTGACGGCGGTGCTGGCCGCCGTGCAACTGCGTAACGTGGGCGCGTCGGTGCCGGGCCAGGACACGTCGGGTGGTCAGGGCGGGCCCGTCACCCCGGCCGCTGCCGCCCGGCCGCCGGCCGACGGTTCCGCCGCCCCCGACACCGACGCCGCCACGGTCGACGCGGCACCCGTCCCGGTCGACACGGTGCCGGTCGGCACGGTCGTCGAGGGTGCCGGCCCCACCGGTGCCGCGCCCGGCCCGGAGGTCCGGATCGGACCGCCCACGGCCGCTCCGGCCGACACCCGTCCGGCCCATCCGGTGGCCTGAGATCCGCATCCTGCTGCCGGCTAGGGGGGCCGGGGCTCCCGCGTAGGGGTTGTCCCGGCCTCCCGGTGTTCCTACGCTCGCTTCGTCAGCGGGCACCGGCACCGCAGCGACGCTGTCGGCGTGCCGGCCGGGACACCGCTGGCACGGGGACCTCCCGCTGTAGACGTCCCGCTGCGGGGCGCGTGCCCGCGGCGTCGATCCCCGAAGGACCAGTGATGACGGCAACGCTAGAGAACGACCTGTGGGTGCGGCGGTTCCACCCGTCGACGTCCAGCGCGATCCGGCTGGTGGCGCTGCCGCACGCCGGTGGCTCGGCCAGCTACCTGTTCCCGGTCTCCCGGGCGCTCACGCCCACCGTGGAGGTGCTGGCGATCCAGTACCCCGGCCGGCAGGACCGTCGACACGAGCCGGTGCTGGACACCGTCGCCGCGCTGGCCGACGGGGTGTTCGGCGCGCTACGGCCATGGCTGGACCGGCCGGTGGCGCTGTTCGGCCACAGCATGGGTGCAGTGATCGCCTACGAGGTGGGGCTGCGGTTGCAGCGGGAGACCGGCCGGCCGCCGGTGCGGCTGTTCGCCTCCGGCCGCCGGGCCCCCTCCCGGGTCCGCGACGAGCGGTACGTGCACACCCGCGACGACGCCGGGGTGTTGCGGGAACTGGCCCGGCTCAGCGGGTCGGACCCGCGCGTGCTGGGCGACCCGGAGCTGCTCCCGATGATCCTTCCTGCGGTGCGCGGGGACTACAAGGCGGTGGAGACCTACCGGGCCGATCCGGAGCAGCGCCTGGACGCTCCGATCACCGTGCTCACCGGCGACGCCGACCCGATGACCACCCTGGACGAGGCGCACGACTGGCGTCGGCACACCACCGGCGAATGTGACGTGCGGGTGTATCCGGGCGGGCACTTCTACCTCAACGACCACGCTGCCGACGTGATCCAGCTGATCGCGACCGAGTTGGCGCCGCTACGACCCGGCGGGCCGACCGGCTGATCCGCGACGACGACTCAGGGGGCACCGGTAGCGCCGGTGCCCCCTGAGTCGTGCCGTCATTCGGCGATCTTGGTCCGCATGGTCCAGCGGAAGACCACCACCTGTGAGGCGTCGTCGTTGAGGCCGTCGTGGTCACCAGAGCGTTCGAAGTGCTCGTAGCCACCCAGGTAGGGCACCTTGATCCGGCCGGTACCGGCCGGTGCGCTGCGGGCCCTGGTGGTGGCCGGCAGGCCGACCGGGCCACCCTCGAGCAGCACATCGAAGTGGTCGTCACCGCGAACGTCGCTGAAGCGCCGCGGGCTGCTCACCGATGTGAGATCGTCCACGATTTCCTCCTCGGCTGGGGGCGGAGACGCTTTCGATACCGTGTCGTACGTCACTGCCCTCGGATGGTTCCAGCCTGACGTCAGGGAAAGCCCACGTATACCCGGAAGCCACCCCTAACCCGCCGGTCCACCACTGGATTTCAGCCGCCGGTCAGCCTGTGGTCACTTTACCGACTGGCCGGTCGCATTTGCGATGCCTGTGCCGATGTCGCATGGTCGACAGGAATGCGGCAAGCTTTGAATTGCGCCCGTAATAGCTCCGTCTTCTCACCGAAACTCAATTTTTCCTCAAGAGTAAATTGCCCGTTTTAATGCTTCTGGCCCGTTCGATGGTGGTGTGACGAGGTCGTAGTGGTCGGAGGGGGCTGAGGCTGACTTGGCGTAAATGTTCCGTTAGGAACCCTCTGTAGTGGTCCTTTTCCAGGTCAACGACCTGCTGGGTGATCGATTCTGCGGCCATCTGCGCAGGTGGGCGGGGTGGACTGGTTGTTGGATCATGAATTTGCTACCGATTGGTAATTTCGTGGTCGGCGCCGTCGACCCGACATAACGTCACCCTCGTGCGTAATATCAGTGACGAAGTATCACCACCCCACTACCGTCTTGTACGGGTGTCTATGTATGCTGGGGTCGCCGTCGAGGCGCGGTGAAAGCCGTCATTAAATTGACCATCTTCATTGAAGGACCCGGTTTGCAGGCTGACGTGGTCAGTGGCCGGGTAGGCCTCGGCGGACCGCGTGGCATCGAGCCGAACGGTTTCGTCGGGGGCCTGTCCCGCCAGGCGACAGCGCCCCGTTCGATGCGTCACCGCTGACCTGGGGGGAGACGGGTGGAATTCGTGGAGAGAACCCGCGAGCTTGACATCTTGCGGGACCTTTACTCCGGAAGCATCACGGGCAGGGGACGGGTCGTGCTGATCGGCGGCCCCGGTGCCACGGGCAAGACCGAGCTGTTGCGGGCCTTCGCCGACCACGTCGAGGCGACCGGCGGTCTGGTGCTGAGCGCCGCCTGCTCACGGGCTGAGCGACTGCTGCCCGCCGCCGTGATGGGGCAACTGTTCCACAGCGTGCCGCTGCCGGCCGAGACGCTGGGCCGCATCGCCGCGTTCGTCGAGGCCGGGGAGGCCACCACCGAGGGCGCGGTCGACATCAACACGGTGCGCGGGATGTGCGCCGAACTGCTCGACCTCGCCCGGGAACGGCCGCTCGTCCTACTCGTCGACGACGTCGAGTTCGCCGATGAGGCCACCCTGCAGACCCTGCTCTACCTGCAACGCCGGCTCACCGCCGCGCAGCTGTTGGTGGTCCTCACCGAGTCACCCCAACCCCAACCGTTCAATCCGGAGTTCCGCGCCGAGCTCACCCGGCACGCCTGCTTCAGCAGCATCCAGCTGGCCCCGCTCTCGACGGCGGGGGTCGTCGAGCTGCTGAGCGGCTGGATGGACCGGGACACCGCCGTGGCGCTCGCTCCGGCGTACCACCGGGTCAGCGGCGGTAACCCGCTGCTGTTGCACGCGCTCGGCCAGGACCGGCGGGCCGCGGGGGCGCCCGACGGCACCGAGGTGGTCGTCGGCGACCAGTTCCGCCAGGCCGTCCTGGCCTGCCTGCGGCGGTGGGACCCGGTGATCCTGGAGACGACCCACGGGTTGGCCCTGCTCGGCGACTTCGCCACCCCGGCGCTGCTGGGCCGGCTGCTGGACAGCAAGCCGGCCCGGGTCCAGTGGGTACTCGACGCGCTGGCCACGTCCGGCCTGCTGGACGCGGGCCGGTTCCGCCACCCGGCGGCGCGGGCCGCGGTGCTGCACGACCTCGCTCCGGAGGCGCTGTCCGAGATGCACGCCCGCGCGGCCGAGTTGCTGCACGCCGAAGGCGCGCCCGCCTCGGCGATCGGGGACCACCTGCTCGCGGCCGGCGGCCTGGTCGAGCCCTGGTCGATCACCGTGCTCCAGGAATCGGCGACGCACGCGCTCGCCGAGGACCGCGTCGACGACGCGGTGGAGGCGCTCAAACTGGCTCACGAGATGTGCGACGACGCCCCCCGTAAGGCGGCGTTGACCGCGCTGCTGGCCGACTGCCAGTGGCGGATCAATCCGGCAGCGGTCAGCCAGCACCTCCAGTCGCAGCGCGACGCGCTGCGCGCCGGGCACCTCTCCGAGCGGCACGCAGCGGCGCTGCTGCGTTACCAGCTCTGGCACGGCCACCGGGAGGACGCCCAGGAGACGCTGCGGCACCTGCGTACGGCGCGACAGCAGTGGGACGCCACCACCGCCGCCGAGCTGGAGGGGTGCACCGAGTGGCTGCGGCTGCACTTCCCGGTCGCCTTCGCCGAACTCGACGCCACCCCCGGCATCCCGACGACGACCGCGCCGGCCGTGACGGCGGCCCGCGCGGACGGCCCGCTCGGGTCGGCCACCCCGTCGCTGACCGCCGTCCTCACCGACGGGGCGACCGAGGACGTGATCGCCCGCGCCGAGCAGGTGCTCGGTAGCCACCTGCTGGTCGACGTCGGACTGGAATCGGCCCTGTGCGCGTTGCAGACGCTCGTCTGGGCCGACCGGATGGACCGGGCCGTGCACTGGTGCGACGTCCTGGGGGCCGAGGCCGGGGCGCGGGGTGCCACCACCTGGCACGCCATCCTGTCCGACGTGCGGTCGCACATCGCGCTACGGCAGGGCGACCTGCCGCTCAGCGAACGGTTCGCCCGCGAGGCGCTGGACGCCATGTCCCCGCACAACTGGGGGGTCGCGATCGGCTCGCCACTGTCCAACCTGCTGCTCGCCAAGATCGGTATGGACAAGCTGGACGAGGCTGAGGCACAGCTCAAGCACGTCATCCCGGATGCCATGCGGGACACCTGGTTCTGGCCGCTCTACCTGCGGGCCCGTGGCCACCTGCACCTGGCCGGCGGACGCGTGCACGCGGCGCTCGCCGACTTCGAGACCTGCGGGCAGCTGGCCACCCAGTGGGGGCTGGACCTGCCCACCCTGCTGCCCTGGCGGGGCGATCTGGCCCAGGTCTACCTGCGGTCCGGCCGACCCGAACTGGCCCGGGGGATGGTGACCGAGCAACTGTCCCGGCCCGGCGCCGAGAACGCCCGCACCAGGGGCATCTCGCTGCGGCTGCTCGGGTCGGCGCTCGACGTCAAACAACGGGTCAACAGCCTGCGTCAGGCGGCCAACCTGCTCCAGGAGGCCGGTGACCGCTACCAACTGTTCCTCGCCCTCGCCGCGCTCAGCAGCGCCCACTACGGGCGCGGGGAGTTCAACACCTCACGGGTGGTGGCCCGCAGCGCGATGCAGCTGGCCAAGGACATCCAGGCGCAGGCGCTCTGTCGTCGACTGCTGCCCGGCGGGGACGCCTCGGGCGGTGACGAGGCGGAGGCCCCGTCCGAGCACGAGGAGATGTCCCGGCTCAGCGACGCCGAGCAGCGGGTCGCCACGCTGGCCGCGCTGGGTCACACCAACCGGGAGATCGGCAAGAAGCTGTACATCACGGTGAGCACCGTCGAGCAGCACCTGACCCGGGTCTACCGGAAGTTGAACGTCCGGCGACGCACCGAGCTGTCGCTGGGGCTGCCGATGGACGCCACCGGGGCCGGGCTGCTGGCCGTGGCGCCGAGCGGGGCCGAGCGCTCCTGGGCGCACTGGGAGTCGGCGGCGGTACAGGCGAGCTGAGCTGGTGCGGAAGGCTCGAAAGTCGACCCCGCGGCGTGGGTCTAGACCCACCGCTTCGGGTCATTAGCTCCATAGAGCGCCGCCTGCCCGTTGCATAGCGTGAACGTATACCCACCGCCGTCAGGCGACGTTCTTCTGCGGGGAGCATGAGGTGAACTGGAATAAAGACAATCGGACGCCCACCAGCGGTGCCGTCGACGCGGTCCGACTGGGGGACGTACGCAAGACATACGGGCGCGGCGACAACCGGGTCGACGCCCTGCGCGGCGTCACCATGAGCTTCCCGCGGGGCAGCTTCACCGCCGTGATGGGGCCGTCGGGCTCCGGCAAGAGCACCTTCCTGCACTGCGCGGCCGGGCTCGACGTGCCCTCGTCCGGTTCCGTGATGCTGGACGGCAAGGAACTCAGCGGCATGAACGAGAACCAGCTCACCATCCTCCGCCGCGAGCGGGTCGGCTTCATCTTCCAGGCGTTCAACCTGATGCCGGCGCTCACCGTCGAGCAGAACGTCGGACTGCCGTTCCGGCTGGCCGGCCGCCGCCCCGACCGTTCCTCCGTGGTGGAGGTGCTGGGCCGGGTGGGGCTGGCGGAGCGACGCAAGCACCTGCCGAGCGAGCTCTCCGGCGGCCAGCAGCAGCGGGTCGCGATCGCCCGGGCGCTCATCATGCGGCCGGCGGTCATCTTCGCCGACGAGCCGACCGGTGCGCTGGACACCCAGACCACCATCGAGGTGCTGCAACTGCTCCGCGAGACGGTGTCCAGCGGTGGCCAGACGATCATCATGGTGACCCACGACCCGGTCGCCGCGTCCGCCGCGCACCGGGTGCTGTTCCTCGCCGACGGCCAGTTCATCGGTGAGCTGGAGTCGCCGACCGCCGACGTGGTGGCCGAGCGGATGACCCACCTGACCGCGTGGCAGCAGAACCGGTCGCCGCAGTCCGCCGGCAGGGGTGGCTTCTGATGACGTACCTCGCCTGGCGCACCCTGCGCTACCGCAGGCTCGCGTTCATCGCGACCTTCGCCGCGGTCTTCCTCGGGGTGGCGCTGATCGTCGCCTGCGGTGGCCTGATGGAGACGGGCATCCGGCTGGCGGTCCCGCCGCAGCGCCTGGCGGCGGCCGACGTCGTGGTCAGCGGCAAGCAGACCTACGGCGTGCCCAAGAAGGACCCGCAGGACACCAAGGACATCAAGTCCGTGCCACTGGCCGAACGGTACTGGATCGACCCGACCCTGGTGAACAAGATCCAGGAGGTGCCCGGGGTCGAACGGGCGATCGCCGAGTCGTCCTTCGTCGCCACCGTCGTCCGCAACGGGGCACCGGTGATCGTCGGCACCCAGTCGCTGGGCCACGGGTGGGAGTCGGCCCAGCTCGGGCCGTACAAGCTCGCCGGGCAGCCGCCCGCGCAGGCCGGCCAGGTCGTGCTGGATCGGGCGGTGGCCAAGCTGGCACGGGCCAAGGTCGGTGACCGGGTCGACGTGGTGGTCGGTGGGGTGAGCTCCTCCTTCCAGGTCAGCGGCATCGCCACGCCGCCGGTCGAGACGGGCCAGACGGCCTTGTTCTTCTCCGGCGACGACGAGCGGCGACTCAACCCGCACACCGGCAGTGCCGATGCGATCGGCGTGGTGGCCAAGCCCGGCACCGACGTGGAGGCCCTGCGCGGCAAGATCGAGCGGACCCTCGCCGATCGCAAGCTGGTGGTGCTGACCGGCGACGACCGTGGGGCGGCCGAGTTCCCCGAGGCGGTCGGCGGGCAGGCCGGGCTCATCCCGCTCTCCGGTGTGTTCGCCGGCATGACGGTCTTCGTGGCGATCTTCGTGGTCGCCAGCACCCTCGGCCTGTCGGTGCAGCAGCGGCAGAAGGAGATCGCGCTGTTGCGCTCCATCGGCGCGACGCCCCGGCAGATCCGGACGATGGTCCGCCGCGAGGCGCTGGTGGTGGCGGTCGGCGCGGCGATCCTCGGCTGCGTGCCCGGTGTGGTCCTGGGGCCGCTGCTCTTCCACATCGTTTCGGAGGCCGGGGTCATCTCGCCGGTCGTCGAGTTCCACCAGGGCTTCCTTCCCTACCTGATCGGTCCGGCCGTCGGGATCTTCGCCGCGCTGATGGCCGCCAACGTCGCCGGTCGGCGTCCCTCCAAGATCCGGCCGACCGCTGGTATCGCCGAGGCCGCCCTCCAGCGTAAGTGGGTCACCTGGCCCCGGGTGGTGTTCTCGTTCCTCTTCTTCGGCGGCGGGTTCGCGCTCTTCCTGGTGACCGCGATCGCGATGAGGGGCCCGGTGGCCTCGGCGACCGCCGGACCGGCGGTGATGTGCTGGGCGATCGCCATCGCGCTGATCAGCCCGGGGCTGACCAAGCTGCTGGCCGCTATGCTCAGCGTGCCGGCGCGGGCGTTCTTCGGACTCGCCGGTTACCTCGGCACGATCAACGTGCGGACCCGCGCTGTCCGGGTCGCCTCCGCGGTCACCCCGATCATGCTGGCGGTGGGCCTGGCGCTTGCCAACTTCTACATGCAGACCACCCAGAACGAGGCCGCCGAGCGCTACTTCTCCGACAACCTGCGTGCCGACGTGGTGCTCAGCTCCACCACCGGGGGATTCCCCGCCGACACGGTGGCGGCGATCCGGTCCGCGCCGGGCGTCGAGGAGGCGTCCGCGTACGTCACCAGCGCCGGTTGGATCAACAAGCCGTACGACGGGTCGCACGTCGAGTCGCCGTGGCCCCTCCAGGGGGTGAACGGGGCCAGTGCCGCCGGCATCACCGGGGTGCAGGCGAGCGCCGGCAACCTGGCCGATCTCACCGGTGACACCGTGGCGCTGCCCGAGGTCGCCGGGAAGAACCTCAACGTCGGCATCGGCGACCAGATCACCCTGCGCCTCGGTGACCGGTCGGCGGTGGACGTACGGGTGGTCGCGCTCTACCCGGCGAAGGAGGGGTACGAGACGATCATGCTTCCCGCCGAGCTGCTCGCCGCCCACAGCACCACCGGGCTGGCCCGGCAGATCCTGGTCACTGCCGAGCCTGGCACCGACCGGGACGCGCTCGCCGCCACCCTGCGCAAGCAGACCGCCGGGCAGCCGGGGACCCTGGTCGAGGGGCACGACGCGATCACCACGTTCGCCGAACGCACCAAGACCCTGGCCTGGGTCAACTACCTGCTCGTGGCGCTGGTCGCCGGCTACACCATGATCTCGGTGGCGAACACCCTGATCGTGGCGACCGCCGGTCGACGCCGGGAACTGGGCATGCAGCGGCTCGTCGGCGCCACCCGGCAACAGGCCCTGCAGATGCTCAGCGTCGAGGCCGGCATGGTCGCCATCATCGGGGTGGTCCTCGGGACCATCGCCTCCGTCGCCACCCTGATGCCGTTCAGCATCGTGGTGCTGGGACGACCGGTCCCTTCCGGGTCGGTCCTGATCTACCTGGCCGTGGTGGCCGGCGCCGTGGGGCTCACCTTCGCCGCCACCCTGCTGCCGGGACGGCGGGCGATGCTCTCCCGGCCGGCGGAGGCCGCCATCGCCGTCGAGTGACCCGAGAAATCCAGGAACGCCCCCGGTCGGACGACCGGGGGCGTTCCTGCATCGACGTCGGTGTCGCGGAACCGGGCCGGCACGCCGCCGCGGTGCTGCTCCGGTAGGGCCCGGTCGGGTGGGTCAGGAGACGTCGGCGCGGGTGCCGTTGAGGTACGCCAGCACGGCCAGCACCCGACGGTTGCTGTCGTCCGCCGGGGCCAGGTCGAGCTTGGTGAAGATGCTGGTGGTGTATTTGGCGATCGCACCCTGGCTGACGATGAGGCGTTGTGCGATGGCCACATTTGAACATCCCTCGGCCATCAGCTTCAGCACCTCCCGCTCGCGCGGGGTGAGCGTGGACAGTGGCTCCCGGCGGGAACGACCTGCCAGCAGTTGGGAGATCACCTGCGGGTCCATCGCGGTGCCTCCGCCGGCCACCCGGCGGATGGCGTCGACGAACTGGTCGCTGTTGAGCACCCGGTCCTTCAGCAGGTATCCGATGCCGCCGCTGGCGTCGGCGAGCAACTCTTTGGCATACAGCTGCTCGACGTGCTGGGAGAGCACGAGGATGGGCAGGCCGGGGCAGCGGCGTCGGGCCTCCAGGGCAGCCTGGATCCCCTCGTCGGTGAACGTCGGGGGAAGCCGCACGTCGATCACCGCGACCTCGGGGCGGATGGTCACCAGGGCGTCGAGCAGAGCCGGTCCGTTGTCGACCGCCGCGACGATCTCGAAGTCGTACGACTCGAGGAGCTGAACCATCCCCTGCCTCAGGAGGAAGAGGTCCTCGGCGAGTACAACGCGCACGGCAGCTCCAGGATCGCGACGGTCGGCCCACCTTCGGGACTGCTGAGGACGAGCGTCCCGTCGAACGTAGCACAGCGCCGCTCGATGCCCCGGAGTCCGGTGCCGAGGGTGGCGTCCGCGCCGCCCTGACCGTTGTCGATCACCACCGCCCGCAGTAGACCTGCCTCGTGACGCAGGTCGATGCTGACCCGGTCGGCATTGGAGTGCTTGACGACGTTGTTCAGCAGTTCGGACAGGGCGAAGTAGACGGCGGACTCCGCCGGGGCGGCCATCCGGCCGGGTACGTCGGTGGTGACCTCGACGTCGATCGGGCTCTCCAACGCGATGGCCCGGATGGCGTCCTCCAGGCCCCGCTCGGCGAGGACCGGTGGGTGGATCCCCCGGATCAGGCAGCGCAGCTCCTCCAGCGCGGTGGCGGTGGCGTTGCGCGCGTCGACCAGCAGGGTCTCGGCGGCGTCCGGATTGGTCCTCAACTGGCGGTTGGCCGCGCCGAGCTTCATACCGATCGCGACCAGCCGCGCCTGTGCGCCGTCGTGCAGGTCCCGTTCGATCCGGCGCAGCTCGGTGGCCTGGATGTTGATCACGTCCGAACGGGTCTCGGAGAGGTGCCGCATCCGGGAGGCGATCACCGAGCGCTCACTCGGCCCCAGGAGCGACCGGGCGAAGTGCGCGTGGCCGGCCGTCACGTGCGGGGCGACGGCCGCCCAGAGCCCGAATACCGCGAGACTGACCAACGCCCCGAGCGCCGCGTGTGGCCAGGAGTCCAGCGCGGTGAAGCCGTACCAGAAGTTGACCCCCGACTCCCGCATCAGCATCCAGAACCCGGTGGAGAGCACCAGCCCCTCCACCGAGTAGACCAGCAGGGTGAGCGGCAGCAGCCCGAGGGCGAACCCGACCAGCGTGTTGAGCAACAGGAACAATAGGTCTCGCCAGGTCGCCGGGTCGGTGAGAATGGACCGGCAGCGCTGCACCCAGCCGAACATCCCCGGTTCGAGCGGCGGCAGGGGAAGATAGGGCGTGGCGATCGGTACCCCGCAACGGGCGGCGACGTTCCGGCACAGCCCGGTGAGCCGGCGGACCAACGGTGTGACCAGTGGCAGCAGCAGCACCCCGACACCGAGCAGAATGAACGCCGTGGCAAGGGTGGTGACGATGAAGAGGACCAGGCTGAGTGCGGCGGTGGCGACGAGCACCACGCCCCGCCCGGTGGCGTACAGGGCCCGGGTCAGTGCCCGCCCGGTGAGGCCGATGGCGACGGCGACGTCCATGTTCTCCGGCTCTCTCGGTCAGGATAGATCGATGGTGGTGCCCGCGCTCAGTGGCGTGTCGTGGACGACCAGTTGGCGCAGTTCGGTGCCGACCGGCGTGTCGTAGACCAGCGAGCCACTGACCGTCGCGCCGGGCTCGATCTTCTTCGTCAACCGTTGCGTGTCCGGATAGTAGAGCAGGGAACGGGTGTCGGGGGTGTACCCCCGCCCGTCGGCGTCGACCAGCCGCTGGCTGAGCGGCCAGATGATGGTCCCCTTGGAGCCCTTGTTGACCACGTCGACGTCGACCATGCAGAACACGCCGTCCGCCTTCTGGGTCAACGGCCAGAATCCGATCTCCCGCGACCCGCAGTGCACCCCCGTCACGGTGAACTCCAGCGACCCGTCCTGCCCGGTCGCGGTGGCGGGGGTGGGGCTCGGGGTGGGCGACGGGCTCGGGGTGGCGCTCGGCGTGACGACGCCGGTCGGCGCGGACGGACCCGGCCCGGCGGACGGCGCGCCCCGCTGGTCGGCCTGCCGCATCGCGACCACGCCCAGCACGACGAGGGCCACCACCGCCACCACCCCGGTCAGCACCGCCGGCCAGGACGGCGGCGGGCGACGCGGCGGCGGCGTCGGGGCGACCAGGGTGGCCGGCTGGCCGGCGCCCGGGTACCACCGGGTGCCGTCGAGCTGCTCGGTGGTGGCCGCCACCGGCTCCACCGCCGACCGGATGCTGGCCGTGTCGGCGCTGCCGACCAGGATCAGCATCGCCTCCCGGGCGGTGGGACGCTGGCGGGGCTCGGTGCGCAGCGCCCGCGCGACCACCGCCGCCAGGCCGGCGGGCAGCCCGCTCAGGTCGGGCGGGCCGGCCGGGTGGACCCGGGGGTCGACCGGCAGCCGGCCGGTGGCGGCCCAGCCGACGAGGATGCCCCAGGCGTAGACGTCGGCGGGCTGGGCGGGCGGGAAACCGGCGAGCCGCTCCGGGGCCAACCAGCCGGGGGTGCCGTACGAGGGGCCGGTGGTCGGGTCGAGCGCCTCGATCAGACTCGCCAGGCCGAAGTCGATGACCTTGGGGCCGAACGGCGACAGCAGGACGTTGCGGGGGGTCAGGTCGCCGTGCGCCAGCCCGGCGGCGTGGATCGCGGTGAGCCCGGCGGCCACGCCGACGGCCAGCGCCTCGGCCTGCGGGCCGGAGAGCGAGCCGTGCCGGGTCACGTGCTCGTGCAGGGACGACCCGGTCACGTACTCGGTGACGAGGTAGGGGACCGGCCCCTGCGGGTCGGCGTCGAGCACCCGGGCGGTGCAGAAGTCGGCCACCCGGCCGGCGGCTGCGACCTCGCGGGCGAACCGTCGCCGGAACTCCGGCCGGGATCGCAGCTCGTCGTGGACGACCTTGACCGCCACCCGGCCCCCGCCCGGGGCCTCGGCCAGGAAGACCACCCCCATGCCGCCCGAGCCGAGCAGGCGACGCAGCCGGTAGGGCCCGACGTGCTCCGGATCGCCCGGCCGCAGCGGTGACCCCGGCTCGGCCACTGCGCCGCTGGTCAGCTCGCCCATGTAGACAAGTGTCCCATGTCGGATCGAGGCACGCGCCCCCTGCGCCGTCCCCGGTGGACGCCCCGGAGAGCCCGTCGTCCGGCCGCCCGCAGGTGGGTCGTGGTAGGGGATCGCTAAGGGTTGGCACGGCCGGGGCCGGAACCTAGCGTGTGGTCGCACGCGCTCGCCGGCGCTTGATGCGGTCGGCGACCCCGCCGGCTGACGCCGGGGTCGCCGGCCCCGGCGGTACGGACCTGCGCGGCCGTACCGCGCCGGCCGACGGCTGCGCAGGTACCGCCGGGGCCGGGTGTCGGCCCGCCGTTCGCCGGCGGCGCACCGTCGTGGTGCGCGCCGCGCAGAAGAGAGGGACGTGATCGCCCATGACCTCCACGACACGGTACGACGATGCGCCGACGGCGGACGGCGGGAGCCCCGGCAGGACCGAGGTGCGTCAGTTGGACCGGGTGGTGATCCGGTTTGCGGGTGACTCGGGTGATGGGATGCAGTTGACGGGGGACAGGTTCACCTCGGAGACGGCGCAGTTGGGTAATGATATTTCGACGTTGCCGAATTTCC
>NZ_JACGMO010000087.1:0-32521 GCF_015354745.1 Micromonospora sp. S-DT3-3-22 | reverse complement strand
CTGGACCGAGTTGGACATCTGGCACTACATCGCCCGGGAGCGGGTGCCGTTGCCGTCGATCTACTACGCGCACGACCGTGAGGTGGTCGAACGCGACGGCATGCTCTACGCCGTCAACGAGTTCTTCCGGCCCCGGGCGGGTGAGCAGCGGTTCAAGGCCCGGGTGCGGTACCGGACGGTGGGCGACGCGTCGTGCACGGCGGCGGTGCGTTCGGACGCCGACACGGTGGAGAAGGTGATCGACGAGGTGGCCGCGACGCGGATCACCGAGCGGGGGGCGACCCGGGGCGACGACCGGGTCAGCGAGGCCGCCATGGAGGACCGCAAGCGGGAGGGCTACTTCTGATGAGCGCCGAGACGGTGTCACCCGAGGTCGAGGCCCGACCGATGGATCTGCTGCGGTTCGCGACCGCCGGCAGTGTGGACGACGGGAAGTCGACCCTGATCGGTCGGTTGCTGTACGACACGAAGTCGTTGTTCACCGACCAGTTGGCGGCGGTGGAGGCGGTCAGCGCGGCCCGGGGTGACGAGTACACCAACCTGGCGTTGCTCACCGACGGTCTGCGGGCCGAGCGGGAGCAGGGCATCACCATCGACGTGGCGTACCGGTACTTCGCCACCCCCCGGCGCAAGTTCATCATCGCCGACACCCCGGGGCACACCCAGTACACCCGCAACATGGTGACGGGCGCGTCCACCGCCGATCTGGCGTTGATCCTGGTGGACGCGCGCAAGGGGCTGGTGGAGCAGTCCCGGCGGCACGCGTTCCTGTGTTCGCTGCTGCGGGTGCCGCACCTGGTGCTCTGCGTCAACAAGATGGACCTGGTCGACTTCTCCCAGGAGGTCTTCGAACGCATCGCCGACGAGTTCACCTCCTTCGCGGCGAAACTCGACGCGCCGGACCTGACCGTCGTGCCGATCTCGGCGTTGCGTGGCGACAACATCGTCACCCGGTCGGAGAACATGCCGTGGTACGAGGGGCCGTCGCTGCTGCACCACCTGGAACACGTGCACATCGCCTCGGACCGCAACCTGGTCGACGTGCGGTTCCCGGTGCAGTACGTGATCCGCCCCCAGTCGACCACCGTCACCGACTACCGGGGCTACGCCGGGCAGGTCGCCTCCGGCGTGCTCAAGCCCGGCGACGAGGTGATGGTCCTGCCGTCCGGGTTCACCAGCCGGATCGCCGCCATCGACACCGCCGACGGCCCGGTCGACGAGGCGTTCCCCCCGATGTCGGTCACCGTCCGCCTCGACGACGAGATCGACATCTCGCGCGGCGACATGATCTGCCGGCCGAACAACGCCCCGGCTGTCTCGCAGGACATCGAGGCGATGGTCTGCTGGATGGACGAGACCCGCCCGCTCCAGGTCGGCGGCAAGTACACCATCAAGCACACCACGCGTTCGGCGCGGACGATCGTGCGCGGCCTGTACTACCGCCTCGACGTCAACACCCTGCACCGCGACGAGACCGCCAGCGAGCTACGCCTCAACGAGATCGGCCGGGTCCGGCTGCGCACCACCGTCCCGCTGCTGGCCGACGAGTACCGCCGTAACCGCACCACGGGCGGCTTCATCATCATCGACGAGTCCACGAACCGCACCGTGGCCGCCGGCATGATCGTCGACACCGCCTGACCCACCCCGATCCCTCCCTCCCGGCGCTTGCGCCGCGCCCCGGCCCCGCCGGCTCTCGGTGATCAAGAGGTTTGCGTCAGTTTCCGCCCGGCGGATGACGCAAACCTCTTGATCACCGCGCCCCAGCGCGCCAACTCGCCCGGCCGCCCGGCTGTGGCTCGGTGATCAAGAGGTTTGGGGCAGATTTCGCTGGCGGGTTGACGTGAACCTCTTGATCACCGGGGCGAGACCGGGCGGGGACGGGGCGGGGCCGGGCGGGCCGGGGCAAGGCGCGGGGCCGGGCGGGCCGGGGCAAGGCGCGGGGCAGGGGTAGGTCAGGGGAGGCGGGCGGTGCCGGGGGCGGGGAGGGCGGTGAGGGTGTCGGGGGCGGCGAAGCCGCGTTCGGCGTAGGCGGCCCGGACGGCTGCCGCCACCGGTTCCGCAGCCGCCGCCTCGACCAGGGCGAGGACGCAGCCGCCGAAGCCGCCGCCGGTCATCCGGGCGCCGAGCGCGCCGGCCGCGAGCGCCGCCTCGACGGCGGTGTCGACCTCGGGGACGGTGATCGCGAAGTCGTCCCGCATGGAGGCGTGCGAGGCGGTCAGCAGCGGCCCGATCTCGGCGACCCGGCCGGCACGCAGCAGGGCGACGGTGTCGAGCACCCGCTGGTTCTCGGTGACCACGTGCCGGACCCGGCGTCGGGTCTCGTCGTCGGGCAGCCGCGCCAGGGCGGCGTCGAGGTCGGCGACCGGCACGTCGCGCAGGGCGGGCACGCCGAGCAGGTCGGCGGCCCGTTCGCAGGCGGCGCGGCGGGAGGCGTACTCGCCGTCGGCGTGCCGGTGCGGCGCGCGACTGTCGATCACCAGGATGGCCAGGCCGGCGGCGTCGAGATCGAACGGGACGTGCTCGACGGACTCGTCCCGGCAGTCGAGGAACAGGGCGTGGCCGGCGCGGCAGCGGATCACCGCCGACTGGTCCATGATGCCGGTCGGTGCGCCGACGTAGCCGTTCTCGGCGCGTTGGGCCAGCCGGGGCCGGCGCTCGGCGGGCAGGTCCAGCCCGCCCAGGTCGGCCAGGGCGGCGAGCACCGCCGCCTCCAGGGCCGCCGAGGAGGAGAGCCCGGAGCCGAGCGGCACGTCCGAGGCGATGGCCAGCCGCGCGCCGGGGACGGCGTGCCCGGCCTCGCGCAGGGCCCAGACCACCCCGGCGACGTAGCCGCCCCAGCCGGTGACCCGGCCGGGGGAGTCGGCCTCGGCGGCCCCGAAGTCGACCGGCCGGTCGGCGATCTCCGAGCGGACCGTCCAGCGTTCGCCGGGCTGCGGGTCGGCGGCGACCACGGTACGCAGTGGCAGGGCGAAGGGGAGCACGAACCCGTCGTTGTAGTCGGTGTGCTCGCCGATCAGGTTGACCCGTCCGGGTGCCGCCCAGCGTCCGGCGGGCGTCGCGTCGTACCCGGAGGAGAAGCCGGCGGTGGCGCGGTCGGCGACGTCGGGCCGGCCCGTCACGACTGCTCCAGCACGTGCGCGCGGTAGAACGCCCAGGCGTCGCCGACCATGTCGGTGAGGGTGGGTTTCTCGGGCACCCAGCCCAGTTCCTGCCGGGCCAGCGCCGAGGAGGCGACGAGTTCGGCCGGGTCGCCCTCGCGGCGGGGGGCGGTCTCGACCGGCACCGGCTGGCCGGTGACCTCGCGGACCACGTCGACGACCTGCCGGTTGGTGAAGCCGCTGCCGTTGCCGAGGTTGTAGATGCGGTGCCGGCCGGGCACGGCGGCGGTGAGCGCCAGCAGGTGGGCGCGGGCCAGGTCCTCCACGTGGATGTAGTCGCGGACGCAGGTGCCGTCGACGGTGGGGTAGTCGTCGCCGAAGAGTTGGAGTTTCTCCCGGCGGCCGGCGGCGACGTCGAGGGCGATGGGGATGAGGTGCGTCTCCGGGTCGTGCCGTTCGCCGATGGCGAGGCCGTCGCGCAGGTACGCCCCGGCGACGTTGAAGTAGCGCAGCGACACGGCGGCGAGGTCGTGTGCGGTCGCCTCGGAGGTGAGCACCAGGTCGACGGCGAGCTTGGTGGCGCCGTACGTGTTGGTGGGGGCCTTGACGGCGGTCTCCGGGATGGGCAGCTCGACCGGGTTGCCGTAGACGGCGGCGGTGGAGGAGAAGACCAGGCGCGGCACCCGGGCGGCCCGGACGGCGTCGATCAGCGCGATCGAGCTGACCGTGTTGGCGTGCCAGTACCGCTCGGGGTGGACCATCGACTCGCCGGCGGCGATCAGCGCGGCGAGGTGCAGCACCCCGTCGAAGCCGGCGTCGGGGGTGAGCACCCGGGCGGCCTCGTGCACGGGCAGGTCGACGTGGGTGGCGTCGGGGGCCAGTGCCGCCCGGTGCCCGGTGCGCAGGTCGTCCAGGACGGTCACCCGGTGGCCGGCGTCGAGCAGCATCCGGGTCACCACGCTGCCGATGTAGCCGGCACCGCCGGTGACGAGCAGTTTCACGTCGGTCCTCCTGCCTGGCCGCGCCCGCTGCGGCCGTTCGTGATCACCCTACGGCCGGGTGCTGTCGCCGCGCTGTGCGTCGGGGGTCACCCTCATTCCATCATGAACCTTCATGATTGAACAGATCCGCACATTGCCCACCGGCCGGGTCCGCCGGCCCTACCATCACTTCCATGCGGGAAGCGGGTGGTCCCGGGCCCCGGAGACGCGCGCCGGGGCGGAGCCGACGCGTACCCGGGCCGGTGGCCCGCAGCGTCGCGCGGCTGGTCGTCCGGGCCGCCGACGGCGCCACCCGGCTCGTCACCGACCTGCTCGGGGCCAGCCCCACCGCCGGTCGGGAACGGATCAGCGAGCACGAGCTGCGTGACCTGGTCGCCGCGAACACCGTCCTCGACCCGGACGAACGGCGGATCATCGACGAGGTGCTGGTCGCCGGGGCCAGCCTGGTGCGCGAGGTGATGATGCCCCGCACCGAGGTGGTCTTCCTCGCCGCCGGGCTGACCCTCGCCGAGGCCGAGCGCCTGGTCCGGATCGACCCGCACACCCGGTACCCGGTGGTCGACGGCACCCACGACGACGTGGTCGGCTTCGTCCACCTGCGCGACGTGCTGCTCCGCCCCGACCTGGACCCGGCCACCACGGTGGGCCGGCTGAGCCGCGAGGTGAAGCGGCTGCCCGGCAGCAAGCGGGTGCTCGCCGCGCTGACCGAGATGCGCCGCGAGGGCCACCACCTCGCCGTGGTGGTCGACGAGTACGGCGGCACCGCCGGCATCGTGACCTGCGAGGACCTGATCGAGGAACTGGTCGGGGAGATCCACGACGAGTACGCGGGCCCGCCCGAACCGGCGTCGGCCGGCCTGCCCGCCGTGGTCGACGGTCGGCTCAACCTGGCCGATTTCGCCGAGCGGACCGGGGTGCCGCTGCCCGCCGGCCCGTACGAGACGGTCGGCGGGTACGTGATGGCGGCGCTCGGCCGGCTCCCGGTGGCCGGCGACGAGGTCCCGGTCACCTCGGGAGACGATCCGTCCCCGGCCGACGGGTGGCTGTTGCGGGTGCTCGCCCTCGACGGGCGTCGGGTGTCCCGGGTCGCGGTCTCCGCCGCCCGCCTGCCGGAGCCGCGCCGGGGGTCCGCCGCTGCCGCCGCACCGGTCGACGTCGCGGCGGCGCGGGTGCCGGTACGCGAGGTCACCGCCCCGGCGGAACCGGCGGCGAGTCGACCCGCCGGCCCGTCATGACGGACGCCTGGGGTTGCTGACAGAATTGCCGGCATGTCCGACGCTCCCGCCCGCCCCCGCGTCTTCTCCGGCATCCAGCCGACGGCCGACTCGTTCCACCTCGGCAACTACCTGGGCGCGGTGCGGCACTGGGTGGCGTTGCAGGACACCCACGAGGCGTTCTACTGCGTGGTCGACCTGCACGCGATCACCGCCGGGCACGATCCGGCGGTGCTGCGGCAGCGCACCCGGGTGGCCGCCGCGCAGCTCCTCGCGGTCGGCATCGACCCGGAGCGCAGCGCCCTGTTCGTCCAGTCGCAGGTGCCCGAGCACGCGCAGTTGGCGTGGGTGCTGGGTTGCCTCACCGGTTTCGGTGAGGCGAGCCGGATGACCCAGTTCAAGGACAAGTCGCAGAAGCAGGGCAGCGAACGCTCCAGCGTCGGCCTGTTCACGTACCCGATCCTCCAGGCCGCCGACATCCTGCTCTACCAGGCCGACGCGGTGCCGGTCGGCGAGGACCAGCGGCAGCACCTGGAGCTCTCCCGGGATCTGGCCCAGCGGTTCAACTCGCTGTTCGGGCCGACCTTCACGGTGCCCGCCCCGCACATCGTGAAGGACACTGCCAAGATCACCGACCTCCAGGAGCCGACGGCGAAGATGTCGAAGTCGTCGTCCTCCCCGGCCGGCATCATCGACCTGCTGGAGGACCCGGCCCGCTCGGCCAAGAAGATCCGCTCGGCGGTCACCGACACCGGCCGGGAGATCGTCTTCGACACCGAGACCAAGCCCGGGGTGTCCAACCTGCTCACCATCCACTCCGCCCTGTCCGGCCGGAGCATCGACGACCTGGTGGCCGCGTACGCGGGCCGGGGCTACGGCGATCTCAAGAAGGAGCTGGGCGAGGTGGTCCGCGAGTTCGTCACCCCGATCCAGGAGCGCACCCGGGCCTACCTCGACGACCCCGCGCAGCTCGACAAGCTGCTCGCCGTCGGGGTGGAGAAGGCCCGCGCGGTCACCGTGCCGACGCTGCGCACAGCGTACGAGCGGGTCGGGTTCCTGGCGTCGGCCCCCGTGGCGTAACGGTGGGCGGGTCGGCGGTACGGGTCGAGACGATGGCCGGAGGGGTGGCGCGGAGCGTGGATCGCAGCGACGGGATACCGGTGGCCGGCGACACCATCCAGATCGGGATCGCGGTGGACATCCCGGAGCCGTGGGGTGGGCTGCTCACCCGACGCCGGATGCAGACGGGTGACCCGCAGGTCGTCCCGGCGCACGTGACCCTGCTCGGCCCGACCGAGATCCCCCTGGCCGCCCTGGAGTCGGTCGAGGCGCACCTGGCCGAGGTGGCCACCGCCCACCTGCCGTTCACCCTGCACCTGCGGGGCACCGGCACGTTCCGGCCGGTGACCCAGGTGGTCTTCGTCGCGGTCGCGGCCGGGATCAGCGAGTGCGAGCTGCTCGCCGCCGCCATCAGCGCCGCCCCGCACCTGCACCGGGAGCTGCGCTTCCCGTACCACCCGCACGTCACCGTGGCGCAGGACGTCGCCCCGGAGGCGCTGGACCGGGCGTACGAGGATCTCGCCGACTTCTCGGCGATGTTCGAGGTGGAGGGCTTCACCCTCTTCTCGCACAGCGGTGAGACCCGGTGGCAGCCGCGCCGGGACTTCCGGCTCGGCGGCTGACCCGTCCGGTGGCCGGCCGGAGGGGCCCCCGGTGCGGCGCCCCGCCCGCCGGTGGCACGCTGGTGGCCGGCACCCGCTCCCGCCGACCGCCGGTTGGCCGGCACCGGTGACGACAGATCGGTGAGGATGACGTGGTGGACGCGTGGGGCCGGTGGACGGCCGGCATGGACCGCCGGTTCACCGTGGCCCGGCACCGGTGGCCCCGGCTCGACCACCTCTGGCGGGCGGTCGACCTCTACGGCGAGGTGCTGGGCGGCCGGTTGGCCGCCGCCATCGCCTACTACGGGTTCTTCGCCGTGTTCGCCCTCGCGCTGGTCGCCTACTCGGTCTTCGGGGCGATCCTGGAGGACAACGACGAGGTCTCCGAGGCGGTGGCGGAGTTCCTGCGGGACAACCTGCCCTTCCTCGACCCGCAGCAGATCGCCGAGAGCAGCAACGCGGTAGGCGTGGTGGGCCTGGTCATCCTGGTCTTCACCGGGATCGGCTGGGTGGAGGCGATCCGGTCGTCGCAGCGGCTGATGTACGGCTTCAACCAGCAGCCGGGCAACCTGGTGGTCCGCCGGCTGGTGGACCTGGGTGTGCTGCTGCTGGTCTTCGTCATGCTGGGCATCTCGGTGGCGGCGGTGGACGCGTTGGAGTCGGTGCTGCGGTTCCTGCTGCGGGCCACCGGTTCGGTGGGGCTGACCACCATCAGCGC
Organism: Micromonospora sp. S-DT3-3-22; assembly: GCF_015354745.1. NCBI lineage: Bacteria > Bacillati > Actinomycetota > Actinomycetes > Micromonosporales > Micromonosporaceae > Micromonospora > Micromonospora sp. S-DT3-3-22. The sequence goes on along the minus strand of NZ_JACGMO010000087.1, from coordinate 24,826 downwards.
GGTGCTCAGCGTGCTGGTCAACGCGGTGCTGGCGACGGCGCTGCTGGTGGCGGTGCCCCGGCTGCGGATGAGCCGACGCCGGCTGCGGCCGGTGGTGCTGCTGGTCGCGGTCGGGATCACCCTGCTCAACACGGTCGGCCGGTTCTACATCGTGCGGACCGAGCGGAACCCGGCGTACGCGGTGGTGGCCGGCGCGGTGGCCGTGCTGCTCTACCTCTACCTGCTCAACCAGTTGGTGCTCTTCGGCGCGGCGCTGGCCGCCACCAGCCGGCACGGCCGGGTGGTCGACCTGTCGGAGGGGGCGGTGATGCGGCAGGTCAACGTCGAGGCCGACGTCGACACCGAAAGCGATCCGGGTACGCCGGGAGGGGCGGGCTGATGCCGGTCGAGATCGATCCGGGTTCCCCGGTGCCCCCGTACGAGCAGGTGCGGGCGCAGCTCGCCGCGATGATCGGCGACGGCCGGCTGGCGGTCGGCACCCGGCTGGCCCCGGTCCGGCAGTTCGCCGTCGAGTTGGGGTTGGCGGTGAACACGGTGGCCCGCGCCTACCGGGAGTTGGAGTCGGCCGGGCTGGTGCAGACCCGGGGCCGGCATGGCAGCTTCGTCGCCCCGGGGCGGGACGACGCGGCCGACCGGTTGCAGCGGGCGGCGGCCCGCTACGCGGAGGAGGCGACCCGGCTGGGCGTGCCGCCGGACCGGGCGTTGGCCCTGGTCCGCGCCGCCCTGGGCGGGTCACCCCCGGCCTGATCCCCGCACCCGCTTCCGGCCCGGTCCGTGCCGTTCCCTGGACACCGACAGTCGTCGGAAAAGATGAATGGGGCAAATGCCGCCCGGTGGGCGGGCCGGGGCGACCATGATGAGCCGGTGGGCGCACTCGTGACGCTGGACCTGCCGGACGACTCGCCGCTGCTCACCCTGCCCTGGATCATCACGTTCGGCCCGCTCGCCGATCCGGCCGAGTGGGAACCCGTGGTCTGTGGGCCGTACGAGCGACCGCACGCGCTGGCCCTGGCCGAGGCGGTAGTGGCCGACGAACAGTTCATGGCGGTGGTCGAGCCGTTGGTGCCGGCGCTGTCGCCCGGGGAGATCCGCCAGGAGATCGCCGCGTCGCAGCTCGCCGCCGCCGACGAGGAGGCCCGGATCGAGGCGGCCGACCTCTACGGGGACTTCGACGACGTCCTCGACGAGCAGGAGGACGAGGCGGTCGCCGGGGTGGACCGGCCGCAGCCGCCGCCGGTACCGACCGAGGCGCAGGTGCGGGCGGGTTTCGGGCGGATCGCGGGGCTGCTGCGCGGGCGCTGACCGGTCGGGCGACGCGGGTACGCGGTGGTGCACCGGCACCCCGGGAAGCCGGACTCCCCGGGGTTGCCGGTGCCACCTTCACCCCCCACCACAAGGGGTCGGCAGCCCAGCCGCCCGTCGGCGCGGGGCACAACGGACGACCAGGTCAAAGGCGGGTTACCCGGCTCAGCGCCGTTCGAACCACGCGGCTGCGTCCACCGGCAGGACGTGTCCGGCGTCCTGCTCGGTGAGGTCGGCGCTGGCCACCAGGGGGCGGCCGTACCCGTCGATCCGGACCGGGGCGCCGCTGAGGTTGACCACGCAGGTCAGCGCGGCGTCGTCGGCGTCCCGGCGGAATGCCAGCACCCCGGGCCCGGTCTCCTGCCAGATCACCGGACCGGCGGTGGCCGACAGCGCCGGGTGGGTGCGCCGGACCCGCAGCGCGGCCCGGTACAGCTCCAGCGTCGAGCCGGGCGTCCCGGCCTGGGCAGCCACCGAGAGGGCCCGCCAGGTGGCCGGGGCCGGCAGCCAGCTCAGCTCGCTGCTCTCCGGCCCGAAGCCGTACGGGGGCAGCTCGCCGCCCCACGGGATCGGCACCCGGCAGCCGTCGCGGCTCTCCCCGGTACGCAGGAACGCCGGGTCCTGCCGCAGCGCGTCGGGCAGGTCCAGCACCTCCGGCAGGCCCAGTTCCTCGCCCTGGTAGAGGTAGGTGGAGCCGGGCAGGGCCAGCATCAGCAGGGCGGCGGCCCGGGCCCGGCGCAGGCCGACCTCGCCGTCGCCGTACCGGGTGACGTGCCGCTGCCGGTCGTGGTTGGACAGCACCCAGGTGGTCGGCGCGCCGACGATCGTCGACTCGGCCAGCGCGGTGTCGATGACCTTGCGGAACGAGTCGGCCGACCAGGTGGCGTCGAGGAAGTCGAAGCTGAACGCCTGGTGCAGCTCGTCCGGGCCGATGTAGCGGGCGAGCCGCTGCGGGGTCTCCGCCCACGCCTCGGCGACCGCCATCCGGCCGCCGGGGTAGCTGTCCAGGATGGGCCGCCAGGCGCGGTAGATGTCGTGCACCTCGTCCTGGTCGAAGTAGGGCAGCCGGCCCTTGCCGAGCAGCTCCGACTGACGCCGGCCGGTGGTCATCGAGTTGAAGCCGACGTCCGGCAGCCCCTCGGCCTTGATCATCCCGTGGGCCACGTCGATGCGGAACCCGTCGACGCCCCGGTCGAGCCAGAACCGCAGCACGTCGGTGAACTCGGCGCGTACCTGCGGGTGCCGCCAGTTCAGGTCGGGCTGGGCCGGGTCGAACAGGTGCAGGTACCACTGGCCGTCCGGCAGCCGGGTCCAGGCGGGGCCGCCGAAGATGCTCTCCCAGTCGTTGGGGGGCTGCTCCCCGTCGACGCCCCGGCCGTCGGCGAACAGGTAGCGCTCCCGCTCGGGGGAGCCGGGGCCGGCGGCGAGGGCGGCGGTGAACCAGGGGTGCGCGCTGGAGGTGTGGTTGGGCACCAGGTCCACGATGATCCGCAGGCCCAGCGCGTGCGCGTCGGTGATCATGGCGTCGAAGTCGGCGAGGTCGCCGAAGAGCGGATCGACGTCGCGGTAGTCGGCCACGTCGTAGCCGGCGTCGATCTGCGGCGAGGTGTAGAACGGGGTCAGCCAGAGCGCGTCCACCCCGAGGTCGCGCAGGTAGGGCAGCCGCTGCCGGATGCCCCCGAGGTCGCCGACGCCGTCGCCGTCGGAGTCGGCGAAGCTGCGGACGTACACCTGGTAGACGACCGCGGCGCGCCACCAGTCGTCGTCGGAGGCCAGCGGCGTGGGGTCGGTGGCGGTCATGGGCGGAGATCCCCGTTCTGTGGCGGGACGGCGGTGCCCGCGCGGCGGTGGGTGACGGACGCGGGTGTGGAGAGAATGCCGGCCAAATGCTGCAAGAGTCAAGCATGGCTTGCGCAAGAAATGACGCCCGTCACCGACGGCCAGGGCGGGCCGTTCGTGGGCGCGTCCCATCCACCGGGAGGCGGACCCGGTCGAGGGGGGGGCTCGGGAGGTGGCGGGGGCTCAGGCGGGGACGGCGAGGGCGGGCGGGGCCGGACGCTGCCGGCCGGTGCCCGCCTGCCGCACCACCGCGGTCGAGCCGCGTACCACCAGCTCGGGGCGGAACAGGTACTCCGAGTGCGGGGCGGCGTGCCCGTTGATCTCGTCGACCAGGGCCCGGACCGCAGCCACCGCCATCGCGGCCACCGGCTGTCGCATGGTGGTCAGCGGCGGGTCGGTGAAGGCCATCAACGGCGAGTCGTCGTAGCCGACCACCGACAGGTCGCCCGGCACGGACAGGCCGCGCTGCCGGGCGGCCCGGACCGCGCCGAGCGCCATCAGGTCGGAGCCGCAGACGATCCCGGTGACCCCGCGTTCGATCAACCGGCCGGCGGCGGCCTCGCCGCCCTCGACGCCGAACAGCGACAGCTCGGCGAGCGCGTCCAGGTCGCCGCCGGTGGAGCCGAGCCGGGTCATCGCGGCCCGGAAGCCGGCGACCCGGCGCTGCACCGGCACGAACCGGTCCGGCCCGGTGATCAGGCCGATCTGCCGGTGCCCGAGCGCGACCAGGTGCGCCACCGCCAGCTCGGTGGCCTCCCGGTCGTCGCAGGAGACGAAGGGTGCGGCGATGCCCGGGGCGTACCCGTTGATCATGACAACCGGCAGCGGCCGGGCGATCAGCGCGCGGTACCGGTCGTGGTTGGCCGCCGTGTCGGCGTGCAGGCCGGAGACGAAGACGATGCCGGAGACCTGCCGGTCGAGCAGCATCTCCACGTACTCGTCCTCGGTGACCCCGCCCGGGGTCTGGGTGCACAGCACCGGGGTGAACCCGCTCTGCGCCAGCGTCGACTCGATCACCTGGGCGAACGCCGGGAAGATCGGGTTGTCCAGCTCCGGCACCACCAGCCCGACCAGGCCGGCGCTGCGCTTGCGCAGCCGGGCCGGACGCTCGTAGCCCAGCACGTCGAGGGCGGTCAGGACGGCCTGCCGGGTCTCGGGGGCCACGCCGGGGCGGTCGTTGAGCACCCGCGACACCGTGGCCTCGCTGACTTCGGCCTGTTGGGCGATGTCGGACAGTCGAGCGCGCATGGCCGCACTTTAGCCCACAGGCAAGTTCTTGCGTACACATCTGCAAGCCCTTCCATTGGCTGCAACCTCTTGCTAACGTCCCGGAAACACGTGACAGCAGCGACGCGGCCTGCCCGGCGTCGGTTGGCAAGAACTTTCAGCGTTTCAACGGTGCGGCCGGCCCTCCCCCGGCGCGGCCCGCCATGACGACAGGAGTACCGATGCGCATCCGTACCGCGGGTGTGGTCACCGTTCTCGGCCTGGCGCTCGCCGCGTCGGGCTGCGGCGGCGACAACAACAAGGACGAACCGGCCGCCAAGGCGACCTCCCCGGCCGCGAGCGGCAAGCTCGTCATCTGGGCGGACGACAAGCGGACCGCGGCGCTCAAGCCGTTCGCCGAGAAGTTCGGCCAGGAGAACGGCGTCACCGTCGAGGTGCAGGCCGTCTCCAAGGACCTCCAGACCAACTTCGTCACCGCCTCCCAGCAGGGCAGCGGCCCGGACGTGGTGGTCGGCGCGCACGACTGGATCGGCAACCTCGTGCAGAACGGGGCCATCGACCCGGTGCAACTCGCCGCCGAGCAGAAGTCCGGCTTCAACGAGACCGCGATCAAGGCGGTCACGTTCAACGGCCAGCTCTACGGCGTCCCCTACGCCACCGAGAACGTCGCGCTGATCCGCAACACCGCGCTGGCCCCCGAGGCACCGAAGACGATCGAGGACCTGGTCGCCACCGGCAAGAAGCTCAAGGCCGAGAAGAAGGCCAGCGAGATCCTCTGCCTCCAGTCCGGACAGAACGGCGACGCCTACCACATCTACCCGCTGTACACCTCGGCCGGCGGCTACCTCTTCGGCACCGCCGCCAACGGTGACTACGACCCGAAGGACCTGGGCGTGGGCAAGCCGGAGTCGATCGCGGCCTTCCAGAAGATCGCGAAGCTGGGTGAGAAGGGCGACGGCGCGCTCAAGCGCTCCATCACCGGCGAGAACTCCATCGCCACCTTCACCGGCAAGAAGTGCGCCTTCCTGGTCTCCGGCCCGTGGGCGATCGCCGACGCCAAGAAGGCCAACATCTCCTACGACATCTCCCCGGTCCCCGGCTTCGCCGGTGGCAAGCAGGCCCAGCCGTTCGTCGGCGTCCAGGCGTTCTACGTCGCCGCCAAGGGCAAGAACAAGGCGCTGGCCCAGGAGTTCGTCACCAACTACGTCACCACCCCCGAACTGGCCGTGGCGCTCTACCAGGCCGAGCCCCGCCCGCCGGCGCTGACCGCCGCGTTCGACCAGGTCAAGGGCACCGACCCGGACCTCGCCAAGTTCTCCGAGGCGGGCAAGGACGGCCAGGTGCTGCCGGCCATCCCGGCCATGGCCGCGATCTGGGACCCGTTCGGCAAGGCCGAGGCCGCCGTCATCGGTGGCGCCGACCCGGCGAAGACCGTCACCGCCGCCGGCAAGACGATCTCGGGTCAGATCAAGTAATGAGCACGCTGTCCGGCCCGGGACCTGCCCCGCAGGCCCCGGGCCGGGGGCCCGTGCGCTCCGGGCCCCCGGACACCTCCCGTACCGCGCGCCACCACGCGCCGATCACCGCGACCGGTCTCGCCGTCAAGGTGGTCCTGCTCGGCCTGGTGGCCGGGATCGCGATCTGGGCGGCCTTCCCGCTCATCGCCGCCCGGCTCTGGGGCGGTCTCGCCGTCCTGGCGGCCACCACCGTCGGCCTGTGCTACCTCTACCTGACCCGCCGGCACATCCCGGCCAAGTACCTGGTGCCAGGAACGATCTTCCTGATCGCCTTCCAGGTCTTCCCGGTGCTCTACACCGCGAGCACCGCGTTCACGAACTTCGGCGACGGCCACCGGGGCTCCAAGGCCGACGCGGTCGTCGCCATCGAGAGTTCCTCGGTCAAGCAGGTCCCCGGCTCCGCCGAGTACGCCCTGGCCATCGCCACCACGGGCGACCCGGCCACCGGGCCGCTGGTCTTCCTCGTCACCGACCCGGCGACCGGCCGGGTGTCCGCCGGGGACGCCGACGGGCTGCGCCCGCTCGACGCCGCCGACGTGACCGTCGCCGGCAGCGGCAGGGTCACCGCCGCCCGGGGCTACACCGTGCTCAACGTCGGCCAGGCCAGCGTCCGCAGCGAGGAGATCACCGCCCTGGTGGTGCCGACCTCCGGTGGCGCGGTGCGCTCCAACGGCCTGTCCCGCGCCTACGAGGGCAAGGCCGTCCGGGCGTACGACCGTGGCTGCGACTGCATCACCGACAGCGAGACCGGCAGAACCTGGACGGCCGACCCGGCCACCGGCGCCTTCGTCGCCGCCGACGGCGAGCGGCTCGCCCAGGGCTGGCAGGTCGGGGTGGGGCTGAAGAACTTCGCCCGGGTGCTCACCGACCCGAACATCTCCGGCCCGTTCTTCGGCACCCTGCTGTGGAACTTCGCCTTCGCGATCGGCTCCACCGGGTTCACCTTCCTGCTGGGCATGGCGATCGCGCTGGCTCTGCACTCGCCCCGGATGCGGGGCACCAACCTCTACCGGGTCTTCCTGATCCTGCCGTACGCGATGCCGTCGTTCGCGATGCTGCTGGTCTGGCGGGACATGTTCAACACCGACTTCGGCCTGGTCAACAACCTGTTCGGCCTCGGCGTCGACTGGTTCGGCGAGGCCTGGTCGGCGCGGGCGGCGGTGCTGCTGGTGCAGCTCTGGCTCGGGTACCCGTACATGTTCCTGGTGGCCACGGGCGCGCTCCAGGCGATCCCGAAGGAGCTGACCGAGGCCACCTCGGTCGACGGCGCGTCGCCCTGGCAGTCGTTCCGGGCGGTCACCCTGCCGCTGCTGCTGGTTGCGCTCTCGCCGCTGCTGATCGCCTCGTTCGCGTACAACTTCAACAACATCAACGCGATCTGGTTGACCACCGAGGGTGGCCCGTTCGCGCCGGACAACCCGACCAACGGGGCCACCGACCTGCTGATCACGTACACCTACCGGCTGGCCTTCGGCGCGCAGGGCGCCGAGTTCGGGCTGGCCGCCGCAGTGTCGATCTTCATCTTCGCGATCGTGGCCACGGTTTCGGCGATCAGCTTCCGGCGCACCCGCCAGCAGGAGGAGGTCTACTCGTGACGACCCGTCCGAACGCCGCCGGGCCGCAGGCCCCCGCCGCGCCTGCCGTCCGGTCGGCTGCCGCCGGCCCGCGTGCCGGCCGGCCGGGTGCTGCGGTACGCGGTCGTGGCGGCCGGCGCGGGAGCCGGTGGTTCACCCAGGTCGGCTGGCGGCACGTGGTCGGCGTGCTGGCGGTGGCGTTCAGCCTCTTCCCGATCCTGTTCGTGCTCTCCGCCGCGCTCAACCCGCTCGGCACCCTCTCGTCGACCGAGCTGCTGCCCACCGGAGCGTCGTTCACCAACTTCGGCAACCTGTTCGAGCGGACGGAGTTCGGCCGATGGTTCCTCAACTCGCTGCTCATCGCGGGCGGGGCGAGCTTCGTGTCGATCTTCCTGTCCTCGCTGGCGGCGTACGCGTTCTCCCGGATGCGCTTCGCCGGGCGGCGGTTCGGGCTGCTGACCCTGCTGCTGATCCAGATGTTCCCGCAGTTCCTGGCGATCGTGGCGATCTTCCTGATCTTCACCCGGGTCACCGACCTGTGGCCGTCGATCGGCTTCAACACCCCCTGGGGGCTGTTCCTGCTCTACATGGGCGGGGCGCTGGGTATGAACACCTGGCTGATGAAGGGGTTCTTCGACACCCTGCCCCGCGAGCTGGACGAGTCGGCCACCATGGACGGCGCCAGCCACGCCCAGGTCTTCTTCCGGATCATGCTGCCGCTGGTGGCGCCGATCCTGGCGGTGACCGCGCTGCTGTCGTTCATCGGCACGATCAACGAGTTCATGATCGCCAACGTGTTCCTCACCGACACCGGGTCGAAGACCCTCGCGGTCGGCATGTTCGGCCTGGTGGCCGGGGAACGGAACAACAACTTCGGCATCTTCGCGGCGGGCACCCTGCTCACCGCGGTCCCCACCGTGCTGGTCTTCCAGCTCCTCCAGCGCTACATCGTCTCCGGCCTCACCGCCGGGGCCGTCAAGGGGTGAGTCGGAGGGGTGGCCGCTGTGGCACGGCGGGCGGGCTGAGTGGTCCGGGTTCGCGCGGGGCCTGTTCGGGGGCGACACAGCGGTGTCGCGGTCGGGTGGACACCGCTGCACCGCCCCCGTTGAGTTGATCATGGACGCCGGCCGGGCCGGCGTTCCCCGTACGGCACGCTGCGGCAAGGGCGTCGGGTCGACGTACACCGGAGCAGTTTCGGGGGTCCGTCCCCGCCGGGAGACCGGCGGGGACGGACGACCCCACTCTCTCTGTCCGATCGACGCGAAAGGTCACACCATGTCCCTGTCACCGCACCACGACGGCTCGGCGCTGTACGTGCCCGAGCAGGAACCCGCCCTCGGGCAGACCGTGCCGGTCTTCGTCCGGGTGCCCGAGGGCACCGACGTCCGGCAGGTGCACGTGCGGACCACCGGCGACGGTGAGCCGCGCTTCGTCGAGGCCACCGTCGACCGCCGGGACGGCCACGACGTGTGGTGGCGGGCCGACGTCGAGGTCCGCAACCCGGTCAGCAACTACCGGTTCATGCTCACCGGGACGACCGGCTACCGCTGGCTCAACGCCGCCGGCCCGGTCGACCACGACGTGCCCGACCACGGCGACTTCAAGCTGGTCAGCCACGCGCCGCCGCCGGCCTGGGCCCGGGACGCGCTGATCTACCAGATCTTCCCCGACCGGTTCGCCCGGTCCGCCGCCGCCGACGGGCGCACCCCGCCGGACTGGGCCATCCCGTGCGACTGGGACACCCCGGTCGTCGGGCACGGCCCGCAGACCCCACGCCAGTTCTACGGCGGCGACCTGGACGGCATCACCGAACGCCTCGACCACCTGGACCGGCTCGGCGTCAACACCGTCTACCTGACGCCGATCTTCCCGGCCCGCTCCAACCACCGGTACGACGCCGCCGGCTTCGACACCGTCGACCCGCTGCTCGGCGGGGACGCGGCACTGGTCCGGCTGGCCGCCGCCGTCCGGGCCCGGGGCTGGCGGCTGCTCGGCGACATCACCAGCAACCACACCGGCGACGCGCACGAGTGGTTCACCCGCGCCCTGGCCGACGTCGACGCCCCCGAGCGGGAGCTGTACTACTTCGACGTGCCCACCGGCGACGGGGAGCCGACGTACGAGTCGTGGAACGGGGTGCGGTCGCTGCCGAAGCTGAACTGGGGCAGCGCCGAGCTGCGCCGCCGCTTCGCCACCGCACCGGACTCGCTGCTGCGCCGCTGGCTGCGCCCGCCGTACGGGCTGGACGGGTGGCGGGTCGACGTGGCCAACATGACCGGCCGGCGGGGCGCGGACGCGTACACCCACGAGGTGGCGCGGCTGCTGCGCGAGGTGGTCACGCAGACCCGCGCCGACGGGCTGCTGCTCGCCGAGCACGGCCACGACCACACCGGTGACCTGGACCGCGACGGCTGGCACGGCACGATGAACTACGTCGGCTTCACCGACCCGGTCTGGTCCTGGCTGCGCGCCGGGCCCGGGGACGCCGGGGGCCACGCGCCGCTGCCGAACTTCCTCGGCACGCCGGGCGGGGTGCGGCGGCGGGACGCGCACGCGGTGCTCGCCACCATGAACAGCTTCCGGTCGCTGATCTCCTGGCGGTCGTACACCCACTCGTGGCAGCTGCTCGGCTCGCACGACTCGGCCCGTATCCGCACCGTGGTCGGGGACGCCGCCCGGCAGGAGGTGGCCGCCGGGCTGCTCGTCACCCTGCCCGGCACCCCGGTCGTGTTCGCCGGGGACGAGTGGGGCCTGACCGGCGGCAACGGCGAGGGTTCCCGCACCCCGATGCCGTGGCACCGGCCGGAGCGCCGGGACACCGGGACGTTCGCCGCGTACCGGGCCTTGCTGGCGCTGCGCCGGGACACCCCGGAGCTGCGGCACGGCGGCCTGCGCTGGGTGCACGCCGACGCCGACACGCTGGTCTTCCTGCGCGAGGCGACCACCGGCGCGGTGCTGGTGCTGGCCCGGCGGGCGGCCGGCCCGCCGGTCCTGCTGACCGGCCTGCCGATCACCGGGAGCACCGGCGCCGGCCCGGCGGGGGAGAACCTCCACGGCGGTGCCCCGGCCCTGCGGCCCGCCGCCGACGGCGGGGTCACCCTGCCCGGCGACGGCCCGACCTTCCAGGTCTGGCGGCTCTGACGGGCGGCCGGCGGCCCGGGACGCCGGCCGGCGGGAGCGGCGAGATCACGGATTGAACTCAGCCGGCGGGCCACCTACTACAAAGTGTCGTTGATGAGGGAGGATGGCCGGCGTGGAAGCTCTCCGACTGGTCCTTCTCTACGTCCATCTGATCGGGTTCGCGCTGCTGCTCGGCGGTGCCGTCGCCCAGTACGTCAGCGGCCGGCTGCGGATCAACGCGGCCATGCTCTGGGGCTCGGTGATCCAGTTGCTGACCGGTGTTGGCCTGTCCGCGCCGCTACGCGACGGGGACGAGCCGGCCCCCGCGAAGCTTGTTACCAAGTTGGTGCTGGCCCTGCTCATCTTCGTCATGGTCTTCTTCTCCCGGAAGCGGGCGCAGGTGGCCCGTGGCCATTTCCTGGCGATCATCGGGTTGACCCTGGTCACGGCCGCCGTGGCGGTGTTCTGGCGGTAGCCGGTGGAGGTCGCCGGAAACGGATGTTCGTGACACCGGACCGGTCAGCGCCGGCACGTTGAGTGATGTGCCCCACGCCAGGGTTACGCCGGGATAACGAGCGTTCAACAGTCGTGCACGATTGGCGGCCGGTGGGTGGACGCGGGGCTACGCTCCCGTCCGTAACGTGGGATGCCGGCGGCACAACGCCTGTCGGTTCAAGGGCTGCCACCGCACGAGGCGGTGAGCAATGGAAGGAGACGTCTTGCGCTCTGTGCGTGGGATGCGGATCGCCTCTGCCATCGCGGCGGGTGGGCTCGTGCTGGGTGCCGCCGCGTGTGGTGAGGCCCCGGACGACGACAACAACGCCGGTGGCAGCGGCGACAAGAAGTACAGCGCCTGCATGGTGACCGACGTCGGCGGCATCGACGACAAGTCGTTCAACACCTCCGCCTGGAAGGGCCTGGAGGAGGCCAAGAAGGCCAACGACAAGATCGACATCAAGTACGTCGCGTCGAAGGCCGAGGCGGACTACGAGGTCAACCTGACCGGGTACGTCAACCAGAAGTGCGACTTCATCCTGGCCGTCGGTGGCCTGATGTCCGACGCCACCAAGAAGATCGCCGCCGCGAACCCGAACCAGCAGTTCGGCATCGTGGACGCGAACCCGGCCACGGCGAACGTCTACCCGATGCAGTTCGACACCGCCCAGGCCGCCTTCCAGGCCGGTTACCTGGCCGCCGGGATGAGCAAGAGCGGCAAGGTCGGCACCTACGGTGGCCTGCCGATCCCGCCGGTGACCATCTTCATGGACGGCTTCGCCGACGGCGTGGCGTACTACAACAAGACCAAGAGCAAGAACGTCCAGGTGCTGGGCTGGGACAAGGCGACCCAGAAGGGTTCCTTCACCAACGACTTCGCCAAGCAGGACGAGGGCAAGAAGGTCTCCGACGCGCTGGTTGCCCAGGGCGCCGACATCGTCATGCCGGTCGCCGGTGGCGCGGGCCTCGGCACCACTTCCGCGGCGAAGGCGTCGGGCGGCAAGTACTCGGTCGTCTGGGTCGACGTCGACGGCTGCGAGAGCACCCCGGACTGCGCGGCGCTGCTGACCACCGTGGTCAAGAACATCCCGGACGCCGTCAAGGACGCCGTGCTCAAGGCCGCCGGTGGCGAGAAGCTCGCCGCCACCCCGGGCTTCGTCGGCAACCTCGCCAACAACGGCGTGTCGATCGCCCCGTACCACGACTTCGACAGCAAGGTCCCGGCGGACCTCAAGGCCGAGGTCGAGAAGATCAAGGCGGACATCGCCGCCGGCACCATCACGGTCACCTCGAAGGCCCAGCCGACCAAGTGACCGCCGCGCCGGCCGCCGCGATGGGATCATCGGCAGCGGCGGCCGGCGGGCACCAGGCATGACGACCGGCCGTCCCGGCGTACGTGGGCAACCCCACGGGCGTCGGGGCGGCCGGTCCGCGCACCGGCCGGCCGGCACCCCGGTGGCCGGTCGACCCGGCAGCTAGGCTGCACCATCGCTCGCACTCCAGGAGGTTGCGCTGAGACTCGAACTGCGCGGCATCACCAAGCGGTTCGGTGATCTGGTCGCCAACGATCACATCGACCTGACGGTGGAGCCTGGAGAGATCCACGCCCTGCTCGGCGAGAACGGTGCCGGCAAGTCGACCCTGATGAACGTGCTCTACGGGCTCTACCAGCCCGACGAGGGCGAGATCCTGGTCGACGGCCAGCCGCTGAAGCTGAAGGGGCCCTCGGACGCGATCCGGGCCGGGATCGGCATGGTGCACCAGCACTTCATGCTGGTGCCGGTCTTCACCGTGGCCGAGAACATCATGCTCGGCGCGGAGCAGGTCAGGGGCGGCATCGTCGGCTTCCTCGACCGGCGGCGCGCCCGCCGCGAGGTGGCCGAGGTCTCCGCGCGGTACAACCTGCGGGTCGACCCGGACGCGGTGATCGAGGACCTGCCGGTCGGCATCCAGCAGCGGGTCGAGATCGTCAAGGCGCTCACCCGCGACGTCGACCTGCTGATCCTCGACGAGCCGACCGCCGTGCTCACCCCGCAGGAGACCGAGGAACTGCTCACGGTCATGCGGTCGCTCAAGGCGGCCGGCAAGTCGATCGTCTTCATCACCCACAAGCTCGGCGAGGTCAAGGCCATCGCCGACCGGATCACCGTGATCCGGCGCGGCCGGACCGTCGGCACCGCCTCCCCGGAGGCGAGCCGGGACGAGTTGGCCGCGCTGATGGTCGGCCGCGACGTCCGGCTCACCGTCGACAAGCAGCCCGCCACCCCGGGCCGGCCGATCCTGGAGGTCGCCGGCCTGGTAGTCGACGACGACCGGCAGGTCCGCGCGGTGGACGGCGTCGACCTGACCGTACGCGCCGGTGAGGTGCTCGGCGTGGCCGGCGTGCAGGGCAACGGGCAGACCGAGCTGATCGAGGCGATCATGGGGCTGCGCCCGACGCTCGCCGGCACGGTGACCCTCGACGGCGAGTCGATCCACGGCTGGTCCACCAAGAAGGTGCTCCGCGCCGGGGTCGGCTACGTCCCCGAGGACCGCAGCGTCGACGGCCTGGTCAAGGAGTTCAGCGTCGCCGAGAACCTGGTCCTCGACATCTACGACCGGCCGCCGTTCGGCCGGGGCCTGGCGCTGCGGCCGGACGCGATCGCCGCCTCGGCGAAGGAGCGGATCGAGCAGTTCGACGTGCGTACCCCGTCGGCGGACGCGGCGGTCGGCACCCTGTCCGGCGGCAACCAGCAGAAGGTGATCGTGGCCCGGGAACTGTCCCGGCCGCTGAAGCTCTTCATCGCCGCCCAGCCCACCCGGGGGGTGGACGTCGGCTCGATCGAGTTCATCCACAGCCGGGTCGTCCGCGAGCGCGACGTCGGCACCGCCGTCATGGTCGTCTCCAGCGAGTTGGACGAGGTGATCGGCCTCGCCGACCGGATCGCGGTGATGTACCGGGGCCGGATCATCGGCATCGTCGGCCCGGACACCCCGCGCGAGGAGATCGGCCTGCTGATGGCCGGCATCACCCCCGACGCCCCCGCACCGGCCCCGACCGACGGCGTGGCCACCCCGGGCGGGGCGACCGGCGGTACGGCCGGCGGCGTGACGCCGGCCCCCGAACGCCCTGGTGACGAGGACGAGGCATGAGCAACCCCAACCCGGTGTCCGGCTCCCCGGACAAGGAACCGGCGACCGAGGCGGAGCTGGCGCTGACCGGCAAGGCCGACCGGGGCGCCACGATGACCTCACCCAAGCAGCCCGCGCCGGGGCCCCGGCCCACGCTGGGCCGGCTGTTCCTGGACAACCTGTGGGCCGCCAACACGGTCACCGTCACCGTGCTGGCCCTGGTGCTGGCGATGCTGGTCGGCGCGGTCCTGATCATCGTGTCGGACCCGGACGTGCTGGCCACCTACGGCTACATCACGGCCCGCCCGGCCGACGCCCTCAACGCGAGCTGGACGGTGGTCAGCGAGGCGTACGCCAACCTGTTCAAGGGGGCGGTCTTCGACCCGGAGGCGTCCGGTTTCACCGCCGCGCTCAGCCCGATCTCGGAGACCCTCACCTACACCGCGCCGCTGGTGTTCACCGGCCTGTCGGTGGCGCTCGCCTTCCGGGGCGGCCTGTTCAACATCGGTGCCCAGGGCCAGGCGACGATCGGCGTGGTCCTGGCCGCGGTCGCCGGTTTCGCGCTGCCGCTGCCGCCGGTGGTGCACCTGGTCGTCGCGTTGATCGCCGGTGCGGTCGGCGGCGCGGTGTGGGGTTTCGTCCCCGGCATCCTCAAGGCCCGGACCGGTGCGCACGAGGTGATCAACACGATCATGCTCAACTACGTCGCCGTCTACTTCCTGTCCTGGATCATCGTGCAGAACGGCGTGCAGAACCCGGACCGGGCGGACGCGATCAGCCGCCCGGTCGACTCCTCGGCCGCGCTGCCCCGGCTGCTCGGCGACAACCTGCGGGTGCACGCCGGCATCCTGCTCGCGGTGCTCGCCACCTGGGCCATCGCCTGGCTGCTCAACCGGTCGACGCTCGGCTTCGAGCTGCGGGCCGTCGGGGCCAACCCGGACGCGGCACGGACCGCCGGCATCAGCGTCACCAGGACGTACGTGCTGGTGATGGTGATCGCCGGGATGCTCGCCGGCCTCGGCGGCAGCCAGATGGTGCTGGGTTCCACCGCGAACGCGCTGACCCCGCTGGTGATCGCGCAGATCGGCTTCGACGGCATCCTGGTGGCGCTGCTCGGCCGGGTGAAGCCGTGGGGTGTGCTGCTGGCCGCGCTGCTGTTCGGCGCGCTCCAGGCCGGCGGCAACCGGATGCAGTCGTACTCCGGGATCTCGCTGGAGCTGGTCACCGTGCTCCAGGCGTTGATCGTCATCTTCATCGCCGCGCCGGCCCTGGTGAAGGCGATCTTCCAGCTCCGGGCCGCCCGTGCCGCCCGGTTGCAGACGAGCCTCGCGAAGGGCTGGTGAGGCATGTCCACCACCGCTGTCCCCGACGTCGCCGTGGCCGCGGTCGACGAGGGCTTCTGGACCCGTCCCCGTAAGGTCGGCGCGGTCCTGCTGGCGCTGGGCGTGCTCGCCACCGTGCTGTTCGGGGCGCTGGCCACCGGCCAGCAGGCCCGGTTCACCCTCAGCGAGACCGAGGGCGGCGCGGCGCTGGAGATCCAGGGCACCCTCGGCGCGATCCTGTTCGGGGTCGTCGCCGCCGGGGCCGGCGGCGCGCTGCTGGCCGGGGTCCCGAAGCGCTGGTTCACCCTGGTCCTCGGGGTCGGGCTGGTCGCCTTCGTGCTGAGCTTCCTGTGCTGGCAGGTCTCCGCCGCCCCCGAGGGCCGCAACTTCATGCCGATGGTCAACATCGTCCGGGGCACCTTCGTCCTGGCCCTGCCGTTGATCTTCGGTGCGCTGGCCGGGGTGCTCTGCGAGCGGTCCGGCGTGGTCAACGTCGCCATCGAGGGGCAGTTGCTGATGGGCGCGTTCAGCGGCGCGCTCTTCGGCAGCCTCAGCGGCAGCGTCTGGGTGGGCCTGGTGGCGGCGGCGGTCGGTGGCGCGTTCATCTCGCTGCTGCTTGCCGTGTTCGCCATCCGCTACCTGGTCGACCAGGTCGTGATGGGGGTGGTGCTCAACCTGCTGGCGGTCGGCGTCACCGGCTTCCTCTACGAGCGGCTGATGCAGACCGACGCGGAGAAGTACAACAGCGCGCCGCGGTTCGGCAACTGGGAGATCCCGCTGCTGAAGGACATCCCGCTGCTCGGGCCGGCGCTGTTCCGCGGCAACATCTTCCTCTACCTCGGACTGCTGCTGGTGCTGGTCATCCACCTCGCGCTGTTCCGTACCCGGTGGGGCCTGCGGACCCGGTCGGTGGGGGAGCACCCGACCGCCGCCGACACCCTCGGGGTCAAGGTGCTGGGCCTGCGGTACCGCAACGTGCTGTTGGCCGGCGTGGTGGCCGGCATCGGCGGCGCGTCGTACACGCTGGCGCTCTACAGCTTCACCAAGAACATGATCGGCGGTAAGGGCTTCATCGCCCTGGCCGCGTTGATCTTCGGCCGGTGGAGCCCGACCGGCGCGCTGCTCGCCGCGCTGTTCTTCGGCTTCGCCGACCAGCTAGCCACCTATCTGGGGGCGATCGGCAGCAGCATCCCCAACCAGTTCCTGGCGATGCTGCCCTACCTGGCGACCATCCTGGCGGTGGCCGGGCTGGTCGGTCGGGTCCGGGCGCCCGCCGCCGACGGCAAGCCGTACGTCAAGGGCTGAACGACGCCCCCGGCGGACACGACGGGCGGCTGACCGGCACCCTTCCCGCACCCGGGCGGGGTGACCTGGGCAGAATGAGGGGATGAGCGAGATCGACTGGGAGCGCCTGCGGGCCGCCGCGACCGAGGTGATGCGGCACGCCTACGTGCCGTACTCGAAGTTCCCGGTCGGCGCGGCGGCCCTGGTCGAC
Source organism: Micromonospora sp. S-DT3-3-22 (assembly GCF_015354745.1). Lineage (NCBI taxonomy): Bacteria > Bacillati > Actinomycetota > Actinomycetes > Micromonosporales > Micromonosporaceae > Micromonospora > Micromonospora sp. S-DT3-3-22. The sequence continues at coordinate 7,824 of NZ_JACGMO010000087.1, read as the reverse complement.
GACGGCCGGGTGGTGGTCGGCTGCAACGTGGAGAACGCCGGCTACGGGGTGACCCTGTGCGCCGAGTGCGGGGTGGTCTCGGCGCTGCACGCCACCGGCGGCGGCCGGCTGGTCGCGATGTCCTGCGTGGACGCCACCGGGGAGCCGCTGATGCCGTGTGGCCGGTGCCGGCAGCTGCTCTGGGAGAACGGCGGCCCGGAGTGCCTGGTCGAGTCGAGGACCGGCCCGCTGCGGATGGCGGAGCTGCTGCCGCACGCCTTCGACGTGGCCGACATCGAGGCGGTCGTCGGCGAGAACCCGGTGCCGGTGGTGCCGGACCGGTTGGCCGCCTGGCGGGGGCGGGGCACCGTCTTCGTGCACCCGGACCTCTCCGCCGGGCAGCAGATCTGGACGGCGTACTGGGAGCGGTCGGCGGGCGACAGCGACGAGGCCGGGCCGGGGGTGCTGGAGGAGGGCCCGAGCTGGGGCGACCCGGCGGAGGCGATCACCTGGGGGCTGGCCCGGACGCCGAGGGTCGTGGTGGTGGACGCGGAGGGCACCATCTTCTGGGCCGGCGAGGGCGAGCCGCCGCTGGAGATCCCGGTCCGCTGGGCCGCGTCCTGACCCGTCCGGCGGTCACGCCGGTTACTGCAACGACTTCAGAGGGAACTCAACGGTGAGTGCTTTTACCGCGGTCGACGTCATCCGGGCCAAGCGGGACGGGGGTGTGCTCAGCGACGGCCAGATCGACTGGGTGGTCGACGCGTACACCCGGGGGCTGGTGGCCGACGAGCAGATGTCGGCGCTGGCCATGGCGATCCTGCTGCGTGGCATGTCGGTGCCGGAGATCGCCCGGTGGACCGCCGCGATGATCGCCAGCGGCGAGCGGCTGGACCTGTCCGCGGTGGACCGGCCGACGGTCGACAAGCACTCCACCGGCGGGGTCGGTGACAAGATCACCCTGCCGCTCACCCCGCTGGTCGCGGCCTGCGGCGGCGCGGTCCCGCAGCTCTCCGGCCGGGGCCTCGGGCACACCGGCGGCACCCTCGACAAGCTGGAGTCGATCCCCGGCTGGCGGGCGGCGCTGAGCAACGACGAGTTCCTCGCCCAGCTCCGCGACGTCGGCGCGGTGATCTGCGCGGCCGGCGCCGCGCTCGCCCCCGCCGACCGCAAGCTGTACGCGCTGCGCGACGTCACCGGCACCGTCGAGGCGATCCCGCTGATCGCCTCGTCGATCATGAGCAAGAAGATCGCCGAGGGCACCGGGGCGCTGGTCCTCGACGTCAAGGTCGGCTCCGGCGCGTTCATGAAGAACGTGGCCGACGCCCGCGAGCTGGCCCGGACGATGGTGGCCCTCGGCGACGCCCACGGGGTGCAGACGGTCGCCCTGCTCACCGACATGTCCACCCCGCTCGGCCTGACCGTCGGCAACGCGGTCGAGGTGACCGAGTCGGTCGAGGTGCTCGCCGGCGGCGGCCCCGCCGACGTGGTGGAGCTGACCCTGGCGCTGGCCCGGGAGATGCTCGACGCGGCCGGCCTGCCCGACGCCGACCCGGCCGCCGCGCTGCGCGACGGGCGGGCGATGGACGCCTGGCGCGCGATGATCCGGGCCCAGGGCGGCGACCCGGACGCCCCGCTGCCCACCGCCAACGAGGTCGAGGTGGTCCGCGCCGACACCGACGGCTTCGTCGAGTCCGTCGACGCGTACGCGATCGGGGTGGCCGCGTGGCGGCTCGGCGCGGGCCGGGCCCGCAAGGAGGACCCGGTCAGCGCCGCCGCCGGGGTGGTGCTGCACAAGCGGCCCGGCGACCCGGTGCGGGTCGGCGAACCGCTGTACGAGCTGCGCGCCGACGACACGGTACGGCTGCCGGCCGCACGCGCCGAGGCGGCCCTGGCGGTCCGGGTGTCGGCCACCGCGCCGTCGGCGTCGCCGCTGGTCATCGAGCGGATCGGCTGACGGTCGGCAGCACCGGCCTGCGGTCGGTCTACGGGGGTCGGCCGGCATGGTGCCGGTCGCAACGGAACGCTATCCTCCCTGGTCAGGGGGACCGGACGGCGGTGACGCCGCGTGAGCAGACAGGGAATCCGATCGTGCTGGTAGCCGCGCCCGATCCCCGCGAGGTCCGCGAGGCGAGCCTCGACGAGTTGTCCCGGCTCCGCCTGCCCCTGCCGCCGGCCCAGTTTCCCCTGGTCTGGGAGCCGGGCGACGAGATCGAACTGCGGCCCACCGGGGAGATCGAGGCGCGCATCGCGGTGCTGCACCTGATCCTGGCCCGGTGCTTCGGGATGCCGGCGCAGACCGCGATGAGCTGGCTGCTCGAATCCCACCTGGTCGACATGGTCACCCCGCCCGAGTGGCAGTTCGTGGTGGGCGGCAAGGGCGACCACCGCTCGTTCGTCCTGCACCACGACGCGCTGTTCTCGCTGTCCTGGGTGCTGGGCCTGAGCAAGCAGCTCGACCCGACCATCCCGGTGGACGAGCGGCTGGTGGAGCGGATGCCGTACCTGGCCGGTGGGGAGACCTTCGACCAGTGGCGGGCCCGCATCCTGGCCGCCCCGCAACACCCCGCGGACGCCGCCGCCCTGCTCGACCTGCACTACTGCCTGGACTGGGCGTACCTGGAGGTGGAGAAGTCGGGGCACCGGCTGCCCGGCCTGGTGGACGCGAACGCGATCGGCCAGCGCCGGTGGGCGTTGGAGTGGGCGGTGGTGCTGCGTGGCCCCTACCACGACGAGCCGCCCGGCTGGGAAGAGGTCGACCTCTCCACCTGACCGTTGGGTCAGCGGGGACGCCAGGTGGTCAGGCGTACCGACGCGGTCACGGCGACCGGCGTGGGCAGCGCGTCGATCGCGGCGGCGAGCCGCGCCGGGTCGGTGTGCCAGGCACTCGGCCCCATCCCGACCAGGGTGCCGACCTCGGCCCGGTCGAGGCTGAGCCGGGCGGTGTGCACGGCGGTGTGCTCCGGCGTGAACCGCCCGGCGAGGCTGTCGGCGACCCGGTCGGCCTTGGCCGGGTCGACCCGCAGCAGCCCGAGCACGTCGACCAGTTCGGCGAGGTGGGCGTCGGTGGGGGTGACCACCAGCAGCACCCCGGCCGGGTGCAGCACCCGGTGGAACTCGTCGCCGTTGCGCGGGGCGAAGACGTCGAGCAGCACGGCGACCGACCGGTCGGCCAGCGGCAACCGCTGCCAGGTGTCGGCGAGCGCGGCGGCGGCGCGCGGGTGGGCGCGGGCAGCACGGCGCAGCGCCGGCTTGGCGACGTCCAGGGCCAGGCCGACGGCGTCGGGCCATGCCGCCAGCACCGCCGCGAGGTGCCGGCCGGTGCCCGCCCCGGCCTCCACGACCAGCGGGTACGCCCCGAAGCCCGCCCGCTCCGCCCCGTCAGCGTTCCCGCTCGCCTCGGCGGGGCCGGTCGGTGTCGCCAGGGCGGACGCCGCCGCCTCGGCCAGCGCGGACGAGATCACGTCGTAGTGCCCGGCGGCCAGGAAGTCGGCCCGGGCGGCGACCATGTCGGCGGTGTCCCCGACGTGCGGGGCACGGCCGGCGAGCAGGGTGACGTACCCCTGGCGGGCCAGGTCGAAGCTGTGCCGGCGGGGGCAGCGCAGGGCGCGGGTGTCGGTGGCGGCGGCCAGCGGCCGGGCGCAGACCGGGCAGCGCAGCCGGGCGACGATCTGCGGGTGCGTCGCGTCGACGGGCTGCTCGAACGGGTGCGGCGCGGTCACCCGCAGCAGCCTACGGCGCGCGGCCTGGGCGGGCCGGCGCTGTGTCCCCAGACTCCATGATCAACTCAAAGGTGCCGATGTAGCGGTATCCCCTCGCCCCTGATGCCGCTACATCGGCACCGTTGCGAGCCCGACACCGGCGCGTCGCCGGGCCGCGCGAGCCTGATCGCGGGCGGTCGGGGGGCGTGACTAGGGTCGGGGGATGGTCGCAATCCGATACGAGGACATCGTCAAGGTCCCGAAGGCGCTGCTGCACGATCACCTCGACGGCGGCCTGCGGCCGGCGACGGTCGTCGAGCTGGCCGCCGAGGTGGGGCACGAGCTGCCGAGCACCGATCCCGACACGCTCGGCCGGTGGTTCGCGGAGGCGGCGCACTCCGGTTCGCTGGAGCGCTACCTGGAGACGTTCGCGCACACCGTCGCGGTCATGCAGACCGTCCCGGCGCTGCGCCGGGTGGCCCGGGAGTGCGCGCTCGACCTGGCCGCCGACGGTGTGGTGTACGCCGAGGTCCGGTTCGCCCCCGAGCAGCACCTGGAGCAGAACCTCACCCTGGACGAGGTGGTCGAGGCGGTCGTCGCCGGTTTCGTGGAGGGCAGCGCGGAGGCCGCCGCGTCGGGCACCCCGATCCGGGTCGGCACCCTGCTCACCGCGATGCGGCACGCCGCCCGGTCGCAGGAGATCGCCGAGCTGGCCGTCCGGCACCGCGACGCCGGGGTGGTGGGCTTCGACATCGCCGGTGCCGAGGCCGGGTTCCCGCCCACCCGCCACCTGGACGCGTTCGAGTACCTCCAGCGGGAGAACTTCCACTTCACCATCCACGCCGGCGAGGCGTTCGGGCTGCCGTCGATCTGGCAGGCGATCCAGTGGTGCGGGGCGGACCGGCTCGGCCACGGGGTGCGGATCGTGGACGACATCACCCCGGGCCCGGTGCCGACGCTCGGCCGGCTGGCCGCGTACGTGCGGGACAAGCGCATCCCGCTGGAGCTGTGCCCGTCGTCGAACGTGCAGACCGGCGCGGTGGCGTCGATCGCCGACCACCCGATCGGGCTGCTGCGGGAGCTGCGGTTCCGGGTGACGGTGAACACCGACAACCGGCTGATGAGCGGCACCTCGATGTCGCGCGAGATGGCGCTGCTGGTGGAGAACTTCGGCTACGGCTGGAAGGAACTCCAGTGGTTCACGGTCAACGCGATGAAGAGCGCCTTCATCCCGTTCGACGAGCGGCTGGCGATCATCGACGAGGTGATCAAGCCGGCGTACGCGAAGCTGATCGGCTGACTCAGCGGTGCGGGTGGCCGGCGACCAGGTCGGCCACCCGGCGCAGGAACTCCCGGGCGTGGGCCGCCTCGGCACCGAGGCCGGTCTGCCGCCGCAGCACCGCCGGTTCGGCGCGCAGCAGCGCCAGCCCGCGCCGGACCAGCACCTTCGGCGCCTTGCGCTGTTCGGACAGGTCCCGGGCCAGCCGCCGGACGAAGGTCGCCCCGCGCGGCCGGCGCAGCGCGTACGCCCCGGCGAGCAGTCCCCGGCGGCGGCATTCCTCGACGATCTCGGCGGCGAAAATCCCTTCGGCGATGAAGAGTGGCGATCCGGTCACCTCGAATGGCCGGGTGGCCACCCGTCGATCCGCACCGATCGCATAGACCGGCACGTCGGCCCGGCCCTGCTGGGCCAGTCGGGCAATTGTCTCCACCGCCGTTCCCGCGTCCCACGACTCGGGCGCGTCCCAGTCGACCAGTCCGTTCTGTCGCGGCAACGTAGGGTCATCACCGTTCTTGTAGAAGTCGTCCAGGCAGAGCACGGGAAGCCCGGTTCGTTGCGCTATGTACGACTTTCCAGACCCGGAGGGGCCGGCGAGGAGGACGACGCGGTGGCGATATTCCATTACTTTGGGTAACTCCGGAAAGACGGATTGCGATCAAATTGCATCAACATCTCATCACACCTCCGGCGACCGACAACCTGGGCTTTCTCTTTCAGGGGAGGCGTGATGGAATCTCGGAGGTCCGACCCGCCGGGTCGGCTGCTGGGCGTTGCCCGTGGCAACGCGGAGACGCTGTAATCGCGAGGGCGGTGACGTGAGCAAACGGCCAACGACGGCGAACTCCTTCCTGTCGCGTCTGCGTCGGCCGGCCGGCCGGCTCCGCGACATGCCGATCTGGTCCAAGCTCGGGCTGATCATGATCGTGCCGACCATCGCCACGGTCGTCGTGGGCACCAGCGGACTGGTGGACCACCTGCAGACGCTCAACAACGCCAACCGGGCCGGTGACCTGGCCAACCTGGTGGGTTACTCGGGTGACCTCGTCAACACCCTCCAGGACGAGCGCACCAACGCCGTCCTCCTGCTCGGCTCGCCCAAGGGGCAGGCCCGCGCCCAATACCAGGAGGCGTACAACCGGGTCAACCAGCGGGTCGACCAGTCCAAGGCGCCGTACTCGCAGCAGCGTGCCGAGATCGAGGGACTGCCGGCCACCCTGGAGACACAGCTCGACCGGATCGACAGCGACCTGACCGAGATGCCCGGCATCCGCAGCCAGGTCTACAACGGCAAGCTGCGGCTCAGCGAGGCGGTCAGCCGGTACACGGGCCTGATCAACAATCTGATCACCATCCGTGACTCGGCCACCCAGCTCGCCGGCGACAACGACCTCAGCGACCAGATGCGCGCCGCCGCCGCGATGGCCCGCGCCAAGGAGTACGCCTCCGTCCGCCGGATCGCGGTGCACCAGGTGCTGCTCCAGAAGGCGTACACCCCGGCCCTGCGCGAGCTGTACATCTCCAGCAACACCGGTGAGCAGCAGGCCCTGCAGAGCTTCCAGGCCGTGGCGAGCCGCGCCGAGCGCGAGTTCCAGGACCAGACCGTCTCCGGCTCCGACCGGCGGCAGGCCGACATCTACGCCGGCCAGGTCAGCGCGCTCAACAGCGACAAGCTCGACGGCCTCACCTTCAGCACCGACCAGTGGGACGCGGCCATGGTCGCGTACGCCCAGCTCAACCGGGCCGTCGAGGTGCGCCTCGACAGCGACGTGGTGGCCAAGGCCGACGAGCTGCGCTCCGACGTGCAGCGTCAGGTCTTCCTGGAGACCGGCCTGCTGCTGAGCATGCTGCTGCTGGCGATCCTCTTCGCCTATTTGGTCGCCCGGTCGATGGCCCGCTCCCTGCGTGACCTGCGCCAGGGTGCCCTGTCCATCGCCCAGTTCGGCCTCCCGCAGGCGGTGGCCCGGCTACGGGACCCGCAGTTCACCGGCCAGCAGTCGCCGGCCCAGCTGGCCAACCAGATCGCCGAGCCGCTGCCGGTCCGCAGCCGCGACGAGTTCGGCCAGGTGACCGAGGCGTTCAACGCCGTCCACCTGGAGGCCGTCCGGACGGCCGCCGAGCAGGCCGCGCTCCGTTCCTCGGTCGCGACGATGTTCGTCAACCTCGCCCGCCGCTCGCAGATCCTGGTCGACCGGCTGATCGGCCACCTCGACCGGCTGGAGCGCGGCGAGGAGGACCCGGACCGCCTGGCCGAGCTGTTCCAGCTCGACCACCTGGCCACCCGGATGCGCCGCAACGACGAGAACCTGCTGGTCCTCGCCGGTGCCGACTCGACCCGCGTGCAGCGCGAACCGGCCGCCCTGATCGACGTGCTGCGCGCCGCCCAGTCCGAGGTCGAGCACTACACCCGGATCGAGTTCGGGGTCATCGACCGGGACATCGAGGTCTCCGCGCACGCGGTCAACGACCTGGTGCACCTGGTCGCCGAGCTGTTCGACAACGCGACCGCGTTCTCCCCGCCGGACTCCCAGGTGATGGTCGAGGCCCGCCGGGTCGGCGACCGCGCGTCGCTCTACGTCGAGGACCGGGGCATCGGCATCAGCGCCGAGCAGCTGACCGACCTCAACGAGCGGCTCGCCACGCCACCCCAGGTGGACGTGGCCGTCTCCCGGATGATGGGCCTGGTCGTGGTCGCCCGGCTGGCGTCCCGGCACGGCGTCAAGGTCGAGCTGCGTCCCGGCACCGACCGGGGCACCGTGGCCGAGGTCGTCCTGCCCACGTCGGTGCTGGTGCCCCGGGCGCTCAGCGGCCGGGCCCCCGGCACGCCGGGGCTGCCGGCCGCCGGCCCGCAGTTCGGCGGCGGGG
>NZ_JACGMO010000086.1:0-32595 GCF_015354745.1 Micromonospora sp. S-DT3-3-22 | reverse complement strand
CCAGGGCGCGGCGGCGGCCGGCCGCCCCGGGGCCGCCGCCCGGGGTGCCGCCCCGACCGCAGCGAGCAAGCCGCGCACGCTCAGCGTGGCGCTCCAGCGCTACCTCCAGCCGACCACCGAGAACCCGAAGCACCCGACGTACGCCGGGGCGGTGGTGCTGGCGACGACCGACGGTGAGCCGACCGACCACCTGGCGGTCGGTGAGGCACTTCGCTACGACGCCGGGCCGGTGCTGCTGCCGGCGGCGAAGCGGATCGCCATGCGCCCCGACTCGATCTTCGATCTGGCCTCGCTCACCAAGGTCTACACCGCGATCCTCACCCTGCAACAGGTCGACAGCGGGCGGATCGACCTGGACGCGCCGGTGGTGCGGTACCTGCCCGGGTTCACCGGCGTCGGCAAGTCCACCGTCACCGTGGCGATGCTGCTGGCGCACACCAGCGGCCTGCCGGTCGGGGCGAAGGTGACCGGCTACTCGACGATGGCGCAGCGGTGGCAGGCGGTGCTGGCCACCCCGCTGGTCAGCGGTGCCACCCCGGGCACCGTGTTCCGCTACTCCAGCGTCGGTCTGATGGTGGCCGGGAAGATCGTCGAGAAGGTCACCGGGCTCACCCTCGACCGGGCGCTGAAGACCTACCTGACCACCCCGTTGGGGCTGCGCTACACCGGATTCAACCCCAACACCTGGCTCGGTACGACCGACCGGGCCAACCGTCTGGTCGCCACCGACGCCCGCTCCTCCCGGGGACTGCTGCGCGGTGTGGTGCACGACGACGTCGCCAACCACCTCGGCGGGGTAGCCGGTCACGCCGGCATCTTCGCCCCCGCCGAGGAGGTGGCGGTCATCGGGCAACTGCTGCTCGACGGCGGCAGCTACGGCGGAAAGCGCATCCTCGCCGGGAACACCGTCGCCCGGATGCTGCGCAACGCCAACACCGGGTTGCCCGCCGTCGACCCGGACCGGCCGGGACGCACCTCCGACCACGGCCTCGGCGTGGTGCTCAACCAGCCCTGGTTCATGGGCAGGCTCGCCCGGCCCGCCACCTTCGGGCACACCGGGTTCACCGGCACCTCGTTCCTGGTCCAGCCCGACCGACGCCGGGTGCTGGTGCTGCTGACCAACCGCGCCCACCCGAACTGGAGCTGGGCCGACCCGGACCCGGCCCGGGTCGCCGTGGCCGACACGTTCGCCTGACCCGCCCCCGCCGCCGGCTGGCCACAGCCCGAGCACCCCCGCGCCCAACGGCCGCCGAGCCGGAGCACCACCACGTCCGTCCACCCGCGGCCGTCCAACCGCCTCCTCCGGCTGGCCGTCCACCTCCGGATGGCTTGCCGGGCCCGGCGGGTCATCCGGTCGGCGGTGTCGGCCTGTCGGCGTCCGTAAGCTGGGCCGGTGAACCCGGACGAGTGGTCGATCGCAGGTCGACGACTGTCGACCCCCGGCAGTTGCCGCCGGGCGATCTCGGCGGTGGACGATGAGTAGTCGCGGCCCGGGGACCCGGGCCACCCATCAGGCACTGCCACCGGCCATGCGGGACGCGGTCGACGGATTCGCCGTGCACCTGGCGCAGGTACGCAACCGCTCCGCGCACACCGTCCGGGCGTACGTCGCCGACCTGGTCTCGCTGCTCGACCATGCGGTCCGGATGGGCTGCACGGTCCCCGCCGACCTGGATCTGGGCGTGTTGCGCAGTTGGCTGGCGAGGCAGCGGACCACCGGCGCGGCATCCAGCTCGTCGGCTCGACGGGCCGCTGCGGCACGTACCTTCAGCGGCTGGGCCCACCGGTCCGGCCTGATGGCGGCGGACGTGGCCGCCCCGCTGGCCACCCCGAAGACGCGTCGGGAGCTCCCGGTGGTGCTCCGCGCCGACCAGGTCGCCACCCTCGTGGAGGCACCGGGCCGGGACCGGCCCACCACCCCGGGCCCCGACAGGTCTCCCGCCGGGCTACGCGACGCTCCTTCCACCGGGGCACCTCCCGCACCGACCGCCGACCGGTCCTCCGCCCTCGAAACTGGCGGGACCGGGACCGGGACGGCCGGCGCGCCGACCGGTGACGGATCCCCGGCGGTCAGGTCCCCGGGCGACGGGTCCGGGGGGCCGGGTCACTCCGGCGCCGGCGGGCCTTCCGAGCCGGACCCGGCGCAGGAGGCGGTCCTGGTACGTGACCGGGCGCTGCTCGAACTGCTCTACGCGACAGGTGCACGGATCAGCGAGGTGTGCGGCCTGGACACCACGGACATCGACCGGGAACGTCGGGTGGTCCGGGTCCTCGGCAAGGGCAACCGGGAACGGACGGTCCCGTACGGGCTGCCGGCGCAGCGGGCGGTCGACAGGTGGTTGACGGTCGGCCGACCCGAACTGGCCGGCCCGGACTCCGGGCGGGCCCTGTTTCTCGGCGCCCGGGGTGGGCGGCTGCACCCGACCATGGCCCGACGGATCGTCGCCGGGTACGCGCGGGCCGCCGGGCTACCGCCGACCAGCCCGCACGGGCTGCGGCACTCGGCGGCCACCCATCTGTTGGACGGCGGGGCCGACCTGCGGGCGGTGCAGGAACTGCTGGGGCACTCGTCCCTGGCGAGCACCCAGATCTACACCCACGTGTCGGTGGAACGGCTCCGCGCCGCCTACCGCCAGGCCCACCCCCGGGCCTGACCGCCCTGCCGGCCGCTCCCCCGCCGGCCGCGCCCCGAGGACCGGCGCCGGCCCTACCCCGGGGCTCGCGCAAGCTCTGCCCCGGGACCGGGCACGGTCGCGGCCCGGAGCGGATGGGACAACGCCCTCAGCGGGGTGCGGTGACCGGCGACGATCGGTCCGGCCGCCCGGCGACATGCCGGCTACGATCGCCCGATGAGCGTCCCGACGCCGCCCGAGTCGATTCCCGGGGCCCGACTGCTCTTCACCCTCGACCCCTCGGTCAGTTACCTCAACCACGGGGCGTTCGGTGCGGTACCGCTCAGCGTGCAGCGCACCCAGCAGCGGCTGCGCGACGAGATGGAAGCCAACCCGCAGCGCTTCTTCGGCATGGCGCTGATCGACCGGCTCGCCCACACCCGACGGCACCTGGCCGCCTTCCTCGGTGCCGATCCGGAGGGCACCGCGCTGGTCGGCAACACCACGACGGGGGTGGCCGTGGTCCTCCAGTCGCTCGGCCTACGCCCCGACGACGAGGTCCTCGGCACCGACCACGGGTACGGCGCGGTGAACTACTCCGTCGCCCGGGAGTGCCGCCGGACAGGCGCGACCACCCGTAGCCTGCACCTGCCCCGGTCCGCCACCGACGCGCAGATCGTGGAGATCGTCCGGGCCTGCCTGCGCCCGGGGCGTACCCGGTTGCTGCTGGTCGACCAGCTCACCTCGGCCACCGCCCGGGTGCTGCCGGTCGCCGCGCTGGTGGCGGTGGCCCGGGAGCACGGCATTCCGGTGCTGGTGGACGCGGCACACGTGCCCGGGATGCTGCCGGTGCAGGTCGACGCGATCGGGGCCGACTTCTGGGTGGGCAACCTGCACAAGTGGGGGTTCGCCCCGCGCGGCACCGCCGTGCTGGTCGTCGCCCCGTCGTGGCGGACGCGGATCGAGCCGTTGGTGGTGTCCTGGCAACAGGCCGAGGGCTTCCCGGGGAACGTCGAGTGGCAGGCCACCCTCGACTACACGAGTTGGTTGAGCGCCCCGGCCGGTCTCTACGCGCTGCGCAGCCTCGGTGTCGAACGGGTCCGGGCGCACAATGCCGCACTGGCCGCGTACGGGCAGCAGGTGGTCGGGGACGCGCTCGGGGTGCCCCCGGCCGACCTGCCCGACCCGGGCGGGCCGGGGGTGGCGATGCGGATCGTGCCGTTGCCGGCGGGCGTCGCCGGCACCCTGGAGGAGGCCGCTGCCCTGCGTGGCCGGATCGCCGAACGCCTCGCCGCCGAGGTGGCGGTGATGGCCTGGCACGGTCGGGGTTGGCTGCGGCTGTGCGGCCAGGTCTACAACACCCCCGACGAGTACGAGCGGCTGGCGGCCCGGTTGCCGGCGCTGCTGGCCGAGGTCGGGCGGGGCTGAGCCGCCGCCGTCGGAGCGCCGACCGCACCGGCAGGGTGCCGCGTCGTCCCGCCGGGCGACCCCGTCCGGCCCGGCACCCCATCGTCGACCACCGCCGGTGCGGGTCGTCGCGTCGGGAGCGTTGCCGCTGGCCGGGCGGCGATCCGTAGCGGCGTCGCGGGCCGGGTGGAACCCGGCGTCGACGGTGGAACCCGGTCCGACGCCGAGGCTGAGGCCGGCCGTCACCGGGAGCAGGCGGACCCGGCCGAGCCCGAGCAGGGCCAGCGGGTCGAGGTACTCCGGGCCACGTCGGGCGCCCCAGTGCAGGCAGCCGTGGGACGGTGCGGCCGTCGGAGGGCAGCCCGGATGCCCGGCCAGCAGCACGCCCAGCGCGGCGCCGGCCGCCACCACGTCACCGGTGTGCACCCGGGGACGTACCGGCTCGTAGGTGGTCCGCAGCCCTCCGGGGTGGCCGACGGTGACCACCGGTCGGCCGGCGACCATGCCGGCGAAGAGCACCGTGCCGGCCCCGGCGGCCCGGACGGTGGCACCGGGCGCGGCGGCGAGGTCCACGCCCCGGTGGCCGGCGAGCCAGGGCAGCGGGGGTGGGTCGAACGGGCGTACCGGTCGGGGCGGGCCGTCGAGCGGCCACCGGAACGCCGGTGCGGGCGCGGCCCGGAGCGGGGCGGATCGTGGCGTGGTCGGCCGGCCGGGGAGCCAGTGCGAGCCGAACACGAGCACGGCGACCCCGAGGGCCGTCACCTGCCGTAGTCCTGTGCGCATCACCGCAGCATGCCGGGGCCGCCCGCGTGGTGCCGCGCACCTGGTGTCCGCTGTGGATGACGGGACGGGCTGTGGAAAACGCCCGGCGGACCGGTGGATCTGTTATGCCGCGTGCCGGCCGCCGGGGCGGAACGACGGCGGTGCCGGCCGGCGGAACGGAAGAGGACAGTGCCGGCCGCCGGGGCGGAACTACGACGGTGCCGGCCGGCGGACCGGTCTAGGCTGGCGGGATCGCAGTGCGGCGCGGACCGGGAGGCCACCGATGACCACCATGGACGACGTGAGCCGGCCCTCGCGGGTCGCCGGCCCGGACGAGGCGATCAGCCCGGAGGAACTCCAGTTGGCCGCCCGCAACCACGGCATACCGCTCGAAGCGTTGCGCTACGACGTCACCCCGGCCGGCCTGCACTACCTGCTCATCCACTACGACATCCCCGACCTCGACCCGGCGGCGCACACGCTGACCGTGGCCGGGGCGGTGGGTCGGCCGCTCCGGCTCGGCCTGGCCGAACTGCGCGAACGCCCCCGGGTGACCCACCGGGTGACGCTGGAGTGCGCCGGCAACGGCCGGGCGTTGCTGCATCCGCGCCCGGTCAGCCAGCCGTGGCTGGTGGAGGCGGTGGGCAACGCCGAGTGGACCGGTACCCCGCTGGCGCCGCTGCTGCGCGAGGCCGGGATCGCGCCCGACGCGGTGGACGTGGTGTTCACCGGCGCCGACCACGGCGTGGAGCGCGGGGTGGAGCAGGACTACCAGCGGGCCCTGCCGGTCGACGACGCGCTGCGCGACGAGGTGCTGCTGGCGTACGAGATGAACGGCGCTCCCCTGCTGCCCCAGCACGGCGCGCCGCTGCGGCTGGTCGTTCCCGGCTGGTACGGCATGGCGCACGTCAAGTGGCTGCGCACGATCAGCGTGCTGACCCGGGAGTTCGACGGCTACCAGAACGCGGTGGCCTACCGGCTGCGGCGCGACGCCGACGACCCGGGGGTGCCGGTGACCCGGATCGAGCCCCGGGCGCTGGTCCGGCCGCCGGGTTTCCCGGATTTCATGTCCCGGTCGCGGGTGCTGCGGCCGGGGCCGTGCACGGTGGACGGTCGCGCCTGGTCGGGGCACGGCCCGGTGGTGGCGGTGGAGGTGACCACGGACGGCGGGGCGAGCTGGTCGCCGGCCACCCTGGACCCGCCGGCCGGTGGCGATTGGTCGTGGCGTCGCTGGCGGTACGCGTGGACGCCGCAGCCCGGCCGCTACGCGCTGGGGGCGCGGGCGACCGACGCGTCGGGGCGGACGCAGCCGGTGGAGCAGCCGTGGAACCGGGGTGGGTTCGCCAACAACCTCGTCCAGCGGGTCGACGTGCTCGTCGTCGCGGAGTGAGGGCGGGGCGGGCCGGGGTCCGGCGTCGGCGGGTGGGACGCCGACGCCGGGCCGCCGGTCAGCTACCGAAGCCCGAGTCGGCGGGCAGCGAGATGTCGGGCTTCTCCAACTCCTCGACGTTGACGTCCTTGAACGTCATCACCCGGACGTTCTTGACGAAGCGGGCGGGACGGTACATGTCCCACACCCAGGCGTCGTGCATCTCGACCTCGAAGTAGACCTCGCCGTCGGAGTTACGCACGTGCAGGTCCACCTGGTTGGCCAGGTAGAAGCGGCGTTCCGTCTCCACCACGTAGGAGAACTGACGGACAATGTCGCGGTACTCCCGGTAGAGCTGCAGCTCCATCTCGGTCTCGTACTTTTCGAGATCTTCCGCGCTCATCGCACTCCGCCTTCCATGACCACATCTTCCCCCACCGGTGCCGGAGGCCGAGGCTGCTCGCCCAACGCCACGCCGACGGTACCCCCTGTCGGGCCCGAGCGCTCCATCGGCTCGGGAGCGGCTGCGCCGGGCGGCCGGCGGGCCCGGGGCGGGGTCCCCTCCCGGCCCGCGACGGCGGCCACGTTGACGTACGAGAACCGGTGCTCCACGCAGGGCCCCCGCTCGCGCAGCGCCTCGGTGTGCTCGGCCGTGATGTACCCCTTGTGCTCGGCGAAGCCGTAGCCCGGGTGGCGTCCGTCCAGCTCCACCATGATCCGGTCCCGGGTGACCTTGGCCAGTACGCTGGCCGCCGCCACGCAGGCCGCCACCCGGTCGCCCTTCCAGACCGCCAGCCCCGGCACGTCCAGCCCGTCCACCCCGAAGCCGTCGGTGAGCACGTACTCGGGGCGGGTGGTCAGCGAGGCCAGGGCCCGGCGCATCGCGGCGAGGTTGCACACGTGCAGCCCCCGGGCGTCGACCTCCTCGGCCGGGATGACCACCACGGCGTACGCCAGGGCGCGGGCGACGACCTCGGCGTACACCCGTTCCCGGCTGGCCGGGGTGAGCAGCTTGGAGTCGGCGAGTCCCTCGATCTCGCCGCGCCGCCCCTCGGGCAGCACCGCGGCGGCGGCCACCAGCGGGCCGGCGCAGGCTCCCCGACCGGCCTCGTCCGCGCCCGCGACGTGCCGGAATCCGCGTCGTTGCAGGGCCCGTTCCAGCGCGTAGAGCCCACCGTCGCGGCGCACCACCGTGCGCGGCGGGGTCAGCACGACGACCCCGACGCGGGGGCCGCCGCCAGCACCTGGGTGAGCAGGTCCGCCAGGTCGGTGGGGTAGCACCGCTCGGCGGTGCCGGCCAGTTCGGCCGCCGACCACCAGCGGTGCCCAATGACGCTGGCCCGCTCGATCGCGTCGAAGCCGGCCGTGTCCACCTCCCAGGTGGGCACCCGGACCACGAAGAACTCCTGTTCCTGGCGGTACCACACGCCGTCGAAGGGAAACTCGATCGTCTCGGAGCGGACCGACCGGCCCAGTTCGGCCTGCGTCAGCCGCAGCCCGGTCTCCTCGGCCAACTCCCGGGCGGCCCCGGCCGCCGGGGACTCCCCCGGGGTGAGCCCACCGCCGGGGGTGAACCAGTACCGGTGACCCGGGCGGGCCGGGTCGATGCCCGCGAAGAGGAGCACCCGGCCGGACGCGTCGACGAGCAGCACGCGGGCCGCACGTCGGGGGTGGAAGACGGTCACCGCATCAGCCTGCCAGACGGTGCCTGTGGTCGGCCATGCCCGGGGCGGGCGCGGCCGGTCAGGGGTTGGGAATCCCGTCGAACGACTTCGGCACGGTGAGCCAGGTGGCCCGGTCGAACGGCCAGAACACGGTGAAGGCCCGGCCCACCACCTCGCTCTCGGGGATGGTGGCGCTGTCGATGTTGCGGCCGGACTGCTGCCAGTGCTCCAGGGAGTCGCCGGAGGCCGAGCGGTGGTCACCCATCACCCAGAGCCGCCCCGCCGGGACGGTGATGTCGAACTCCTGGTCGGCGGGCTTGTCCTGCTGCCCGTTGGCGGAGTAGATGTACGGCTCGTCGAGGGACTTGCCGTTGATGGTCAGCCGTTCCTGCGCGTCGCAGCAGACCACGTGGTCACCGCCGACCCCGATCACCCGCTTGATGAAGTCCTCACCGTCGGGGTTGCCGCTCCACTCGGTCGGCGCCTTGAACACCACCACCTCGCCGCGGTGCGGTGAGCGGAAGTCGTAGACCAGCTTGTTGACCAGCACCCGATCGTCGATCTTGAGGGTGTTCTCCATGGACGGCGACGGGATGAAGAAGGTCTGCAGCACGAATGCGCGGACCAGCACCGCCACCAGAATCGCGACGCCCAGGAGAATGGGCAGTTCCTTCCAGAAGGAGCTGCGCGGCTTTTCGGTCTGCTCGTCAATCACGGGTGGAGCCTACGTCGCCGGAGCCGAACGGGCCGCCCGGAACGCCGGAGGTGTTCCCGCCACCCGGCCCGTCGCCACCGTTCCCGTCGTCGGACCCGGCCCCGGCCGTCGGGCCGGGCGGGGTCGCGGGACCACGCCCGGCGCCCGGACCGGGTGACGGCGGCGAGCAGGGCGGCGACCGGGACGAGCAGCACCACGTCGCCGGTCGGGGTCGGCCGCACCGGGGCCGGGGCGGTGTTCGCGGCGGCGGAGTCGGACAGCCTGGCGAAGGTGGCCGGCACCGGCAGCGACGCCCACCGCGACGACGGCCACACCACCATGAACGCCCGGCCGACCACGTTGTCGATCGGCACCGGGCCCTGGCAGCGGGCGTCCTGGGAGACCAGCCGGTGGTCACCCATCACGAAGATCTGCCCCGGGGGTACGACCACCTCGTCGAACCGGCGGGACCGGCACTCCTTCGGGTTCGGCGGGACGTCCAGCGGGGAGTCCCGCACCACGTACGGCTCGTCGAGCGGGATGCCGTTGACCATGACCCGGCCCTGGTCGTCGCAGCACTTGACCCGGTCGCCGGGCACCCCGATCACCCGTTTGATGAAGTCCTTCTCGCCGGGGCGGCTCACCCCGACCAGATCGCCGAGGGTGCGTCCGATCTTGCCGGCGGCGCCGGCCGGTGGCACGGGATTCTCCTGGGCGACCCACTTGTCGGTGCCCCGGAACACCACGACCTCGCCGCGCAGCGGGTCGCGCATGTCGTAGACGACCTTGTTGACCAGGACCCGGTCGCCGATGAGGAGGGTGTCCTCCATCGAGCTGGACGGGATGAAGAAGGCCTGGAGCAGGAAGGTGCGGATCAGCACCGCGAGGCAGAAGGCCACGATCAACAGCAGTGGCAGTTCCTGCCAGAGGGGCATCTGCCGACGGGCGGGGCGGGCCCGCCGACGCCACGGGTCCGCTGTGCCGTTCGAGTCAAGCACCTGCACCACGCCACTCCCCGGTCCGCAGAAACGACACTACCGCCCGGGAGCCTCGTCGAGGCCCCACGGGCGGCAGGGACGATCGGAGCGCCGCGACCTGTCGTCGCGACGCCACCCGCCGGTCTGCGCCCGTACCGATCAGCGTAATGCGCTCTGGTCGATACGACATCCGCGCAGGTCAGGCGGCGTGGCGAACGGAGATCAGCTGGGCTGCTTCTCGCGCTTCTCCTTGATCTTGGCCTTCTTGCCGCGCAGCTCGCGCAGGTAGTAGAGCTTGGCCCGGCGCACGTCACCACGGGTCACGACCTCGATCCGGTCGATACCCGGGCCGTTGAGCGGGTACGTCCGCTCCACACCCACACCGAAGCTGACCTTGCGGACCGTGAAGGTCTCGCGCAGACCGTCACCCTGGCGGCGGATGACGACGCCCTGGAAGATCTGGACCCGGGACCGGTTGCCCTCGACGACCCGCGCGTGCACCTTGACGGTGTCACCGGCCCGGAAGTCGGGGAGGTCGGTACGCTTCGACTGGGCGTCAAGGGCGTCCAGGATGTTCATCGCTGCGTCCTCGTGATGCTCACGGCGCACCGTCACTCGGTGCGCGGATGGGTGATTCTGATCCCCGGGTGGTTGCCGGCGGGCCGACCCCGGTCGGGAATCCTCGCAGCCGCCCACGGCGTGGACGGATGCGGCAACCCCTCTACTTTGCCACATCCCCCGGGGGCAGGGGGAAGCCACCCCGCTCCAACGCGGCCACGTCCCGTTTGTCCAGGATCTCCGGGGACAGCGCGGCGATCATGTCGGGCCGTCGGCGGGCCGTCCGGGTCAGCGCCTCGTCGCGCCGCCAGCGGGCGATCCGCCCGTGGTCGCCCGAGCGGAGCACGTCGGGCACCTCGTGCCCCCGCCAGCTCGCCGGCTTGGTGTACATCGGGGCTTCCAGCAGGCCGTGGGCGTGCGACTCGTCGTCCAGCGAACCGGCGTTGCCGAGCACCCCCGGCAGCAGCCGGGTGACCGCCTCCAGGATCACCAGCACCGCGACCTCGCCGCCGAAGAGCACGTAGTCGCCGAGCGAGACCTCGGTGACCTTCAGCCGGGTCGCCGCGTGGTCGAGCACCCGCTGGTCGATGCCCTCGTACCGGCCGCAGGCGAAGAGCAGGTGCGACTCGGCGGCCAGCTCGTGCGCCATCGCCTGGGTGAACGGCGCACCGGCCGGGGAGGGCACCAGCAGCCGGGGCAGGGTCAGGCCGTCCGGGGCCAGTTCGTCGGGGGCCAGCGCGTCCAGCGCCTCACCCCACGGCTCGGGCCGCATCACCATACCCGGCCCGCCGCCGTACGGCGTGTCGTCGACCGTGCGGTGCACGTCGTGGGTCCAGTCCCGCAGGTCGTGGACGGCCAGCCGGAGCAGGCCCTGCTCCCGGGCCCGCCCGATCAGGGACAGGTCGAGCGGGGCGAAGTACTCCGGGAAGATCGACACGATGTCGACGCGCATGTGGGTGGCTTCCGGCTAGAGGTCGAGCAGACCGGCCGGCGGGTCGACGACGACGCGTCCGCCGGCGAGATCGACCTCCGGGACGATCGCCTTGACGAACGGGATCAGCGCGCTGCCCCCCTGCGGACGGCGCAGGACCAGCAGGTCGGAGGCGGGCGCGTGGTCGATCTCCGCCACCTCGCCGAGGTGCTCCCCGGCGGGGGTCACCACGGCCAGCCCGACCAGCTGGTGGTCGTGGAACTCCTCCGGGTCCTCCGGCGGGGCGACGGAGGCGCTGTCCACCCCGAGCAGGGTGCCGCGCAACGCCTCGGCGGTCTCCCGGTCGAGCACCCCCTCGAAGGCCACCAGCATCCGGCCCTGGTGCCAGCGGGCCGCCTCGATGGTCAGCTCGCCGGGGACCTCGTAGGCCACGCCGGGAGCGGCGACCTCGGCCGGCTCGGCCCCGCCCCGGCGCGGTGCCGCCACCCGGGGCGTCGCCCCCGGCTCGGTGCACAGCACCGCGCCGGGGGCGAACCGCGCTTCGGGCTCGTCGGTCCGCACCTCCACGGTGACCTCACCGCGGATGCCGTGCGGTTTGCCGATCCTGCCGACGATGAGCAGCATCAGTACGAGTCGACGATGTCGACGCGTACCCCGCGTCCACCGATGGAGCCGATCACCTGACGCAGTGCCTTGGCGGTCCGCCCGGACCGCCCGATCACCGTGCCGAGATCCTCCGGGTGCACGCGGACTTCGAGCCGCTTGCCCCGACGGGAGTCGACCATGCGGACGCGCACGTCGTCCGGGTGGTCGACGATCCCCTTGACCAGGTGCTCCAGGGCGGGACGCAGCGGCATGTCAGGCCTGCTCACCGGCGTCGGCAGCAGCAGCCGGGGCCTCGGCCGGAGCCTCGGTCTTCGGCGCCTCGGTCTCGGCCGGGGCCTCCGCCTTGGCGGCCTTGCGGGCCGGCTTGGCCGGGGTCTCCGGGGCCAGGCCCGCGGCGGCCTTCGCCTCGGCCTCGTACGCCGCCTTGCGGTCGGCGCGCTCGGCGGCGACCTTGAGCGGCGGCGGGGCCGGCAGGCCCTTGAACTTCTGCCAGTCGCCGGTCAGCTCCAGCAGACGCTGGACGGCCTCGCTCGGCTGCGCGCCGACCGAGAGCCAGTACTGGACCCGCTCCGACTTGACCTCGATGATCGAGGGGTCTTCCTTCGGCTGGTAGACGCCCACGAACTCGATCGCGCGACCGTCACGCTTGGTGCGCGAGTCCGCGACGACGATGCGGTACTGCGGGTTGCGGATCTTGCCCATCCGCAGGAGCCGGATCTTTACGGCCACAGTTGTTTCGCTCCTGTTGCGATTTCACCGACCCGGCTACGGGCGGTGCACGGGTGAGCGTCGACCGGCACAGTGGGGTTGGGCCGGAGACTGCTCGATGGACTGGCGACGCGCCCGGGTTAGAGGGCGCCGAACGCGCGCCGGATACCAGCGAACCATTCTGCCAGATCACCTGGCGAACACTCACATCGGCCCACCCCACCGGCCCGCCGGGCGTTCCGGCCGGGAGTGGGCCACGACACACTCACCGCACGGGGGGCCGGTCCCAGCCGGGCGGCAGCTCCGTCGGGGGCGTCCAGTCGGCCGGCGGGACGAAGTCGCACCAGGTGCCGTCGAACGGGAACTTCCCCGCCTCGGCGAGGGCGATCACCCGCTCCCCCTCGGCGCGGACCGCCCCCTCGTCGGCCACCCAGTAGTGGTCGGGGAAGGCGAGCCGCTCGGTGAACTCGTCCTCGTCCTTCCACTGCCAGCTGTGGTCGGGGTGGACCACCACGTCCAGGTCCTGGTCGACCATGTCCACCCCGGCGAGCGACCCGTCGTCCCACCGGACGCCGGGCTCCTCCAGGTTGACGTACCAGGCGACGAACCGGTCCTGGGCGTCGCGGAAGAACCAGACCGAGTGGGCTGCGCCCGTGGGCAGGAACTTCAGCACCGGCGGCCCGTTCCACCGACCTCGGGCCAGCCGGTACGACGAGGTGATCCACTCGGTGAACGGCACCGCCCGCATCCCCAGCCCCGCCTCGGTGACCTCGTGCGCCACCGGCGTGTCCCGGGCCACCCAGAGCAGCAGGCCCCGGTCGTCGTCGAGGACCACCCGGGCCGGCCGGACCCAGCCGATCCGGCCGTGCCGCACGTTCCGGTGCATGATCAGCTGGCCCGGTTCGAAACGCACCACACCTCCACAGCTCTGCACGGACTTGCGGGGGCACCGGCCCGGCGGTGCGGACACCGACCGCGTACCCCGGGTCCGGCCGTGCCGACAGGGGCACCGCCGGCAGGGACGGCCCCGGGTCGGCCGTGAAACGGCTCAGTAGGCGCGGGCCAGGATGGCGGTGAGGTCCGGCTCGTCCTCGCTGTCCGGCACGGAGCCGTCGGCCCGCAGCAGGCACCGGACGGTGACGCCCTGGCCGTTGGCCTCGGCCTCACCCGGCACGCCGACGGCCGACCAGGGCACCATGGCCCAGCCGGTGGCCGCCGCCTCGATCGCCTCGGCGAGGGTGGACACCTCGACGGTACGGGACCGCCGGTGGGCGAGCGCTTCGTCGTGCAGGGCCTGCTGGTCGGCCTCCAGGGCGGCCAGCACCGCGCCGACCACGTCCGCGACCGGGGTGGGTGCCTTCGAGCCGTCCGTCCGGCGGACCACGACCGCGTTGCCGGCGGCCAGGTCGCGGGGGCCGACCTCGACGCGTACCGGATAGCCGCGCAGCTCGGCGTCGACGGCCCGGCGGCCGAACGCGGTGTCGGTGCGGTCGTCGAGCGCGACCCGGACCCCGGCGTCGCGCAGCGCGTCGCGCAGCTTGGCCGCCGCCTCGCCCACGCCGTCGCCCGCCTTGACGATCATGACGTACGCCTGGACCGGGGCCAGCCTCGGCGGCACCCGCAGCCCGTTGTCGTCGCCGTGCGCCATGATCAGCCCACCGAGCATCCGGGTGGAGGTGCCCCAGGAGGTCGTCCAGGCGTGCTCCCGGCCGCCCTCGGCCGAGGAGTAGCTGATGTCGAACGCCTTGGCGAAGTTCTGCCCCAGCTCGTGGCTGGTGCCGAGCTGGAGCGCCTTGCCGTCACCCATCATGCCTTCGCAGGTGTAGGTGGCGGTCGCCCCGGCGAAGCGCTCCCGGGTGGTCTTCAGCCCGACCACCACCGGGATGCCCAGCACGTTGACCATCAGGTCCTCGTACGCCTCGTGCAGGATCTTGCGGGCGTAGGCGCGGGCGTCCTCCCGCGTGGCGTGCGCGGTGTGCCCCTCCTGCCAGAGGAACTCGCTGGTGCGCAGGAAGATCCGCGGGCGCAACTCCCAGCGGACCACGTTCGCCCACTGGTTGAGCAGCAGCGGAAGGTCCCGGTACGAGTCGATCCACTTCGCCATGAACTCGCCGATCACCGTCTCGCTGGTGGGGCGCACCACCACCGGCTCGGCGAGCTGCTTGCCGCCACCGTGGGTGACCACCGCCAGCTCCGGCGAGAAGCCCTCGACGTGTTCCGCCTCGCGCTTGAGGTAGCTCTCCGGGATGAACAGCGGGAAGTACGCGTTCTCCGCGCCGGCCGCCTTGATCCGGGCGTCCATCTCGGCCTGCATCCGCTCCCAGATGGCGTAGCCGGCCGGTCGGATGACCATGGTCCCCCGGACCGGGCCGTTGTCGGCCAGCTTCGCCTTGGCGATCAGGTCCTGGTACCAGCGGGGAAAGTCCTCCGCACGGGGAGTGAGCACGCGAGCCATGACCGCACATCCTATGCGCCCCGCCCGAGGTCGACGTCATCGGGCGCGCTGCCGCGCCCCGTGCGGCCCGGCCGGGGTCAGCGGACCACCCGGCCGCGCAGGACGATCCGGCTGGGTGACCGGACCACCCGCAGGTCACGGCGCGGATCCTCGGGGTAGACGACCAGGTCCGCCAGGCCGCCCTCGACCAGGCCGGGGAAGCCGAGCCACTCCCGGGCCCGCCAGGAGGCGGCGGCGAGGACGTCCACGGCGGGCATGCCGGCCTGCTCGTGCAGCAGCAGCATCTCCTCGGCGGCCAGCCCGTGGTCGATGCCGCCGCCCGCGTCGGTGCCCACGTAGATCGGCACCCCGGCCTCGTGGGCGGACCGCACCACCTCGGGGAAGCGGTCGCGCAGGGCGAGCATGTGGTCGGCGTAGCCGGGGAACTTGGGGCGGGCCGCGGCGGCGATGCCCCCGAAGGTCCGAATGTTGATCATCGTGGGGACGAGCGCGGTGCCCTGCCGGGCCATCAGGTCGATCAGGTCGGGGCTCAGCCCGGTGCCGTGCTCCACCGAGTCCACCCCGACCCGCACCATGATCTCCACGGCCGACTCGCTGAACGTGTGCACCGCCGCGCGCACCCCGGCGGCGTGCGCGGCGGCCACGGCGGCGGCCATCGTGTCGGCGTCCCAGGCCGGCGCGAGGTCGCCCACGCCCCGGTCGATCCAGTCGCCGACCAGCTTGACCCAGCCGTTGCCGGCGGCGGCCTGCGCGGTGACCGTCGCGGCCACCTCCGCCGCGCCGACCTCCAGCCCGATGTCGCGCAGGTAGCGCTTCGGCGGGGCGACGTGCCGCCCGGCGCGGGCCAGTCGCGGCAGGTCCGGTTCGTCGTCGAGTTCGGGGTACGGGTACGGCGAGCCGGCGTCGCGCAGCGCGAGCACCCCGGCGTCCCGGTCGGTACGGGCCAACGTGCGGGCCTGGTCGAGGGAGGTGACCGGGGTGGCGCCCCGGGCGATGCCGAGGTGGCAGTGGGCGTCGACCAGACCGGGCAACACGAACCCGGAGTCGGCGACCGTCTCCGCGCCGGGCACCGGGTCGAAGGTGACCCGGTCGCCGTCGAGCCAGACGTCCCGGACCTCGTCGTCGGGCAGGAGCACACCGCGCACATGCAGAGCCATGCGCACAGTCCTACCCGATCACCGCCCGTCGGGGGCGAGCAGGTCGTTCTTCCGGGCGGTCAGTGCCGGCAGGTCGACCGAGACCTTCCACGGCTGCTCGGTGACGAACAGGTCCTCGGTGTGGGTGAGCTGCTCGTAGTCGCGGCCGCCGGGACCGAGTGCGTACTCGGTCAGTGTGATCCGGTCCTGGAGCGGGTCGACCACCCAGTACGAGTGGACCCCGGCATGCGCGTACACCTTCGCCTTGTCGTACATGTCGCGGAAGGTGGAGGTGGGTGACACCACCTCCACGGCCAGCAGGGCGTCCTCGACGGGGACGGGCGACCGGCCGGCGTGCCGGCGGTGGATCGCCACCACGTCGGGCCGGGGCTCGTTGCGGCGGTCGACCCGCATCGACAGGTCGAAACTCACGAGGTGATCCGACGGACAATTGACGCGGAGCGTGAGCAGTAGCTCGACGCGCAGGTCCTGATGCAGGGCAGTGGGGGACGGCACGATCAACCTTCCGTTGATCAGTTCGTACGGAAGGTCCTTCGGCAGGTCACCGAGGTCGTCGACCGTCCACTCGTGCCGTTCGGGCAGGATCGGGGCCGCGGTCATGACATCTCCTTCCCAGGGGCGGAACCACCCTAAGCGCCCGCCCCGTCGCCCACCGTAACCGACACGCGTCAGCGGGGCCGGTTGTCGCCCTTGCCGAGCTTGTTGAAGTCGATCTTCGGAAGCTTGAAGCCCGGCGGCAGGCCCTGGCCGCCCGCCAGGTCGTTCGGGTCCATCCCCGGCGGGAGCTGCGGCATGCCACCGGGGAAGCCACCCGGCAGCCCGGCACCCGCGCCGCTGCGCGGCCGGTTGCCACCCTTGGTGCCCTTGCGCTTGTTCTTCGGGGACTTGGTGGCCTTGCGCCGGCCCCCACCGGGCAGGCCCATCATGCCGCCCATCTGCTTCATCATCTTCTGCGCGTCGGCGAAGCGGTTGAGCAGCTGGTTGACGTCCATCACGGTGACCCCGGAGCCACCGGCGATGCGGGCCCGCCGGGACCCGTTGATGATCTTCGGGTTGGTCCGCTCGGCCGGGGTCATCGACCTGATGATCGCGGTGACCCGGTCGAAGTGCTTGTCGTCCAGCTCGGCGAGCTGGTCCTTCATCTGCCCCATGCCGGGCATCATGGCCAGCACGTTGGCGATCGGGCCCATCCGCCGCACCGCGATGAGCTGGTCGAGGAAGTCCTCCAGGGTGAACTGCTCGCCGCCCATCAGCTTGGCGGTCATCTTCTCCTTCTGATCGGTGTCGAAGGCCTGCTCGGCCTGCTCGATCAGAGTGAGGACGTCGCCCATGCCGAGAATCCGGCTGGCCATCCGGTCGGGGTGGAAGACGTCGAAGTCCTCCAGCTTCTCACCGGTGGAGGCGAACAGGATCGGCTGGCCGGTCACCTCCCGCACCGACAGCGCGGCACCGCCCCGGGCGTCGCCGTCGAGCTTGGACAGGACGACACCGGTGATGCCGACGCCGTCGCGGAACGCCTCGGCGGTGCGGACCGCGTCCTGGCCGACCATCGCGTCGATGACGAAGATGACCTCGTCGGGGTCGACCGCGTCACGGATGTCGGCCGCCTGCTGCATCATCTCGGCGTCGATGCCGAGCCGGCCGGCGGTGTCGACGATGACGATGTCCCGGGCGGCCCGCCTCGCGTGCTCGATCGAGGCGCGGGCGACCTGCACCGGGTCGCCGGTGCCGTTGCCGGGCTCCGGGGCGTACACCTCGACCCCGGCGCGGCCACCGAGCACCTGGAGCTGCCCGACGGCGTTGGGACGCTGGAGGTCGGCGGCGACCAGCAGCGGCTGGTGTCCCTGGGCCTTGAGCCAGCGGGCCAGCTTGCCGGCGAGGGTCGTCTTACCCGAGCCCTGGAGACCGGCCAGCATGATCACGGTCGGCGGCTGCTTGGCGAACTGGAGCCGCCGGCCCTCGCCGCCGAGCACGTTGATCAGCTCTTCGTTGACGATCTTGACGATCTGCTGGGCCGGGTTGAGCGCCTGGGAGACCTCCGCGCTGCGGGCCCGCTCCTTGACGTTCGCGATGAAACCCTTCACCACCGGCAGCGCGACGTCCGCCTCCAGCAACGCCAGGCGGATCTCGCGGGCGGTGGCGTCGATGTCGGCGTCGGTGAGCCGGCCCTTGCCGCGGAGCTTGGTGAAGATTCCGGACAGGCGGTCACTCAAGGTGTCAAACACGCGAACATCCCGTATGTCGTCAGCGGCGGGCACAGGTGCGGCCGGGCCGGCTGTCCAGCCCACCGTTAGGGTAGCCCGCCGGCCGCACGCCCGCTCCGGCCCCGCGCGCCGCGCCGCGCACCGCGTGCGGGGCGGCCGGCGGCAGGCCACCGACGAGGCGCCCGCCGGCCCGGCCCGCCGACGGCTGGGCACCGGCGTCACCTCGGGGGACCCCCGGCCGTCCTACACGGCGGCGAGGACGGCGGCCTCGACACGGTCCCGCTGCTCGTCCGACGGCCAGCCACCGACCAGGTAGAACGCGTCGACCACGTCGCCGCCGAGGGTGGAGATCCGGGCGGCGCGCACCTGCGCCCCGGCCTCGTCCAGCGCGCAGGTGACCCGGTAGAGCAGGCCGGCCGCGTCGGCGGCGCGCAACTCCAGCAGGACCGCGTCGGTGGCCGCCTCCCGGTGCCAGACGACGCGGGGGGCCGCACCGCCGCTGCGGGCGGCCAGGGCCCGACCGCGCAGCCGTTGGGTCACCGAGACGTCCCCGGTGACCGCGCGACGCAGGTCGGCGCTGAGCGCGATCGGGTCCGGGGCCAGCCCGTAGCGCGGCTGCACCCGGCACTCGACCAGGGCCCGGCCGTCGAGCGTGGCGGCGTCCGCCGAGATCACCTCCAGCCGGTGCAGGGCCAGGCAACCGGCGACCGTGGCGAGCAGCCCCCGCCGGTCGGCCGCGGCCACCGCCACCCGGTCCTCGGTCAGGTGTACGACCGGCAGCGGCCCGGTGACCAGCGCCGGGTCGGGGGCCGGCGGGGCGGGCACCACGCCGGTGTCCAGGGTGGTCCGCACCCGGGCGACCAGCTCGGCGATCAGCCGCCCCTTCCAGCCGGACCAGGCGGCCGGGCCGGTCGCGGCGGCGTCCGCCAGCACCAGGGCGTGCAGCAGTTCCAGCGTGGTGGTGTCGCCGACCCGCTCGGCCACCCCGGCGATCGTCTTCGGGTCGGACAGGTCGCGGCGGGTCGCCACGTCGGGCAGGAGCAGGTGCAGCCGGACCAGCGTGCCGATCAGCGCCGCCTCCTCGGCGGGCAGGCCGATCCGGGTGGCCACCGCCTCGGCCAGCGGCGCGCCGACGGTCGAGTGGTCGCCGTCCAGCCCCTTGCCGATGTCGTGCAGGAACGCGCCGATCAGCAGCAGGTCGGGGCGCTCGACGTCGCGGGTGTGCCGGCTCGCCTCGTACGCGGCCTGCACGAGGTGCCGGTCGAGGGTGAACCGGTGCACCGGGTTGTGCTGGGGCAGGCTGCGCAGCCGGGTCCACTCGGGCAGCCAGCCGTCGATCAGGCCGTACCGGTCGCAGGTCTCCCAGGCGGGCACCAGGCCGGGACCGGCACCGAGCAGGGTGATGAACGCGGCCCGCGCGGCCGGCGGCCAGGGCGCGGGCAGCGGCGGGCAGTACGCGGCCAGCCACTCGCAGGTGGCCCGCGCGATCGGCAGCCGGTGGCTGGCCGCGGCGGCGGCGATCCGCAGCGACAGGCTCGGGTCGGGGCGGGCCCCGATGGCGGTCCGGGCGAGCACCAGCTCCCCGTCGTGCTCGACCACGTCGCGGGCGACCGGGCGGCGCAGCGGCCGGCCGTCGACGCCCCGGCGGCGGCCGGAGCGGAGCCGGTCGGCGGCCCGCCAGGCGTCGTCGAGGGCGTGGCTGACGGTGCGCGCGTCGCCGGCCACCCGGCGCAGCAGGGCGTCACCGTCGCCGGCCTCCGCCCGCGTCCCCGCGTCGGCGGCCTCGGCCGACGACTGGCGCAGGCCGAGCAGCGCGGCCACCCCGGCGCGTTCCTGGGCGACCAGCCGGTCGACCCGCCGGCCCACCTGCTGGTGCAGGGCGTCGCGGGTGTCCAGCAGCCGCAGGTGGGCGGCGCGGACGGCGGGGCGCAGCGCGTCGGTGATCCCGGCGGTGGCGATGGCCCGCAGGATGCCCACGTCACGCAGCCCGCCGGCGGCCTCCTTGAGGTCGCCTTCGAGCAGGAAGGCCAGCTCGCCGTGGGTACGCCAGCGCACCTCGGTGATCTCCCGCAGAGCGGGCAGCTGGCGGACGGCGGTGCGCCGCCAGTGGTCGGTGGCGGTCCGGGTGAGGGTGTCGGCCAAGGCCCGGTCACCGGCGACGAACCGGGCGTCGAGCAGGGCGAGGGCGACCTTGACGTCGTCCTGGGCCACCGACAGCGCCTCGGCGAGGGTACGCACGGAGTGGTCGAGCCGGACCCCGGCGTCCCAGATCGGGTACCACAGCGAGGCGGCCAACTCGTCCACCCCGGCCACCCCGGCGTGCAGCAGCACCAGGTCGAGATCGCCGTAGGGGGCGCACTGCCGACGGCCGAGGCCGCCGACGGCGATCAGGGCGATGCCCTCCCGGGCCGGCAGCAGGCCGTGCAGCCAGGCGTCGAACGCCCCGGCCCGGGCGACCCGGGCCGGTTCGCCGATGCCCGCGGGAACCCCGACGACCCCGTCGACCAGGAGGTCCGTCCCTGCGTCGGTGCTGTCGTCCGACGCGTTCCTCCTGGTCGACGAGGTCATCTACAGGTCCTCCTACAGGGCGTCGAGGCCGCGCTCGCCGGTACGGACCCGGACGACCTCTTCCACGCCGGTCACCCAGACCTTGCCGTCACCGATCTTGCCGGTGCGGGCGGCGGCCACGATCGCGTCGACGACCTTGTCGACGTCCATCTCGTCGGTGAGCACCTCGACCCGGATCTTGGGCAGGAACTCGACCGTGTACTCGGCACCCCGGTAGACCTCGGTGTGCCCCTTCTGACGCCCGTACCCCTGGACCTCGCTGACGGTCAGGCCGGCCACGCCGAGAGCGTGCAGGGCCTCCTTCACCGCGTCCAGTTGGTACGGCTTGATGACCGCGGTCACCAGCTTCATGTCCAAGCCCTCCATTCTCCGAACGTTAACCGGCGACCTTCTCGTCCACCGGCGCGGCGGCCGGCTCGGGGGCCTCCGGGGAGGCCGGCTTCGCGCCGCCCGGGGTGATCCCGGCCATCGCGAACGCCCCGCCACCGGCACCGCCGGTGCTCGGGGAGAGGTCGTAGCCGCTCTCCGCGTGCTCGCTGATGTCGATGCCCTCGACCTCGTCGTCGGCCTTGACCCGGAAGCCGAGGGTCTTGTCGATGACGAAGGCGAGCACCCAGGCGACCCCGAAGGACCAGGCGGTCACGATCAGGCCGGCGAGGGCCTGGCGGCCGAACTGGGTCACGCCGCCGCCGTAGAACAGGCCGTCGGAGGCGCCGACCACGTCGCTGATCGCGGCGTTGACCGAGTTGGTGGCGAACAGGCCGAGCCACAGCGACCCGATCCAGCCACCGACGAAGTGCACGCCGACCACGTCGAGCGAGTCGTCGTAGCCGAGCTTGTACTTCAGGCTGATGGCCAGGGCGCAGACCACACCGGCGACGATGCCGAGCAGGACCGCGGCCCAGGGGGCGATGAACCCACAGGCCGGGGTGATGGCGACCAGACCGGCGACGGCACCGGACGAGGCACCGACCATGGTCGGCTTCTTGTCCTTGATCCACTCCACCGCGATCCAGCCGAGCACCGCCGCGGCGGTGGCGAGCTGGGTGTTGATGAAGGCCAGCCCGGCGACCGAGTCGACGGTCAGCTCCGACCCGGCGTTGAAGCCGAACCAGCCGAACCACAGCAGGCCGGCGCCGAGCGCCACCAGCGGGATGTTGTGCGGCTTCATGCCCTCACGCGGCCAGCCCAGCCGCTTGCCGAGCACCAGGGCGACGGCGAGGGCCGCCGCACCGGCGTTGATGTGCACCGCGGTACCACCGGCGAAGTCGAGCGCGTGGATCTTCCCGCCGATGATGCCGCCGCCCCACACCCAGTGGGCGACGGGGAAGTAGACCAGGGTGGCCCAGCCGAAGGCGAACAGCAGCCAGCCGCCGAACTTGGCCCGGTCGGAGATCGCGCCGCTGATCAGCGCGACGGTGATCACCGCGAAGACCATCTGGAACGCCATGAACACGTACAGCGGGACGCCGATGCCGCTGGGGTTCTCCGCCGTGGCGCCCCACAGGTCGGTCTCGGCGAGGAAGGTCTTGGTGCCCAGGTACGCACCGGGGTCGCCCCAGAAACCGTTGACGTCGGTCCCGAAAGCAATGCTGAAACCGTAGAACCACCACAGAACAGAGATGAGCCCGATGGCGGAGAAGCTCATCATCATCATGTTGAGCACGCCCTTGGCCCGGTTGAGGCCGCCGTAGAACAGCGCCAGTCCGGGGGTCATGAGCAGCACGAGAGCGGTCGAAACCAGCAGCCAAACGGTGTTGCCGCCGTCGATCGTCGGTGCTTCAGGCACGCTGGCCTCCTAAAGGTGAAGTTCCCTCCTTCGCGGCTTCCGGGGCAGCGTCGCCCGTACGCCGGTTGCGCGGAAGCTTGGTCGGCGGCTGTTTCCTGGACCGACACCCCTCGATTTCCGACACGTGACGGGTTGTTTCCGGCGTGTGAAGAACCTCGATCATGAAATCCCGGATACGAAAGAGTGGCCGTTCCGGCAACGAACGGCCACTCTTTCCCCGTTGCGGTCGATCGGAGGGGCACTCCGCGCGTCCGGCGCGCGGGGATCACCGGGCCCCGGCTCGCGCGGGAGGTGCCGGGACCGGCGCGCAGGACGGGGCCCACCGTCAGCGGAGGGCGTACTCCAGGGCGTGCCGTTCGTAGTCGAGCAGGCGCAGGTCGCGCATCGGGCGACGGAGGTGACCCTTGTGCACGATCCGGACGAACGCCGGCTCCCCCGCCGCCGCCATCCGCCGGATGCCCTCCACGTGGTCGACGATCCGCTTGCGGATGGTCCGGATCAGCCGGTGCCGGTCCCGGGGGATCAACCCGTACGCGTCGGCGAACAGGCGCAGCCGGCGGGGCCGGTCCGGGTGCTTCCAGCCGAGCGTGATCGAGTCCCGGTCGGCGAAGATCGGCACCCAGGTCCAGGCCGCGTACGCCACGTCGTAGATCCGGGCCCCGGGCGAGGCGAGGTCGAAGTCGATCAGGCCGAGGGTGCCGTCGGGCCGCCAGATCACGTTGTGCGGGGCGGCGTCGTGGTGGCAGATCACCTCGGTGTCCGGGGGCGGCGGGCCGAACGAGCGCCAGACCGCGCCGGGCGGCGGGGCGAAACCGTACTGGGCGTCGTGGAACATCCGCAGCATGGTGGCCACCGTCACCAACGCCTCGTCGGTGACCCAGTGCGGGGCCAGCGGGTACTCCCCGCACTCCCCTTCGAGGTAGGACAGCACCTCCCGGTTGCGCTCGTCCATGCCCAGCGCCCGGGGCGCGCCGGTGAACCCGACGTACTCCAGGTGGCGCAGGAGGGCGTGCACCGAGGGCGTCCACGGGCCGGCGTTGCGCCGGACGGTGTCGCCGACCCGGACGACGGTGCTCACATTCCCGCCGTGCAGCGGGATCTCCTGCGAGGTCACGTACGGTCTCCCCAGGCCCGGCGCCGCATGGCGGGGGTCACGCCACCCGGCGTACGCGCGATCGTCGTTGCTCACCGCGAGGTTACGCGTCCCGGGCGAGCGGCTCGGTGCCGAGCAGCGCGTCGACGAACTGCGCCGGGTCGAACGGGGCCAGATCGTCCGCGCCCTCGCCGAGCCCGACCAGCTTGACCGGGATGCCGAGCTTGCGCTGTACGGCGATCACGATGCCGCCCTTGGCCGTCCCGTCGAGCTTGGTCAGCACCACGCCCGTCACGTTCACCACCTCGGTGAAGACCCGGGCCTGTTCCAGCCCGTTCTGCCCGGTGGTGGCGTCCAGGATGAGCAGCGTCTCGTCGATCGGGCCGTGCTTCTCGACCACCCGCTTGACCTTGCCCAGCTCGTCCATCAGGCCGATCTTGTTCTGCAACCGCCCGGCGGTGTCGATCAGCACGGTGTCGGTGCCGGCGTCGATGCCCCGGCGGACCGCGTCGAAGGCCACGCTGGCCGGGTCGGCGCCCTCCGCGCCCCGGACCGTCTCGGCGCCCACCCGGCCGCCCCAGGTCTCCAGCTGGTCGGCGGCGGCGGCCCGGAAGGTGTCGGCCGCGCCGAGGGTGACCGAACGCCCGTCGGCGACCAGCACCCGGGCGATCTTGCCGCAGGTGGTGGTCTTGCCGGCGCCGTTGACCCCGACCACCAGCAGCACCGCCGGCATCCCGTCGCGGCCGGTGGTGCGCAGCGACCGGTCCAGCCCCGGGTCGAGGGCGTTGACGAGTTCGGCGGCGAGCAGGTCGCGCAGCTCACCGGCCGAGCGGGTGCCGAGCACCCGGGTCCGCTCGCGGAGCCGGTCGACGATGTCGCGGGTGGCGTCGATGCCGACGTCGGCGGTGATCAGGCTGTCCTCGATCTCCTCCCAGGCGTCCTCGTCGAGGTGGTCGCGGGCGAGCAGGCCGAGCAGGCCCTTGCCGAAGGCGTTCTGCGAGCGGGCCAGCCGGGACCGCAGCCGGACCAGCCGGCCGGCGGTCGGTTCGGGGACCTCCAGCGGCGGGGGCGCGAGCACCGGCGGCTCGACCAGCACGCCGGTCGACAGGTCGGACTCCGCCGCCTCGACGGGTGGCCCGGCCAGGTCCTCCTCGGCCCGGGTGTCGACCTCGGTCTGCGGCAGCGGGGGTGCGGCACGCCGACGCAGCCGGGGCACGACCAGGCCGAGGCCGCCGAGGATCAGCACGCCGAGCAGGGCCAGTGCGACGAGGAGGTAGTCCGTCATGCCGAAATCCTGTCAGATGCCGACGACCGCGTCCCACTCACCGCCGCCAGACCCGGGCGAGCTGCGGGTACGCTCGCCGCTGCCGGGGGTGACCCACCCGCCCACGGGGTAGAAAAGATGAACCGTCTTCTCCTCGGAGGTGCCGCCCATGCCCGAGCCACGTCTGCTCATCGGCCCGTTGCTGCGCCGGGTCGTCGGCACCCGGGCGACGGTGTGGGTGGAGACCGGCGGGCCCGCGGTGGTCACCGTCCGCACGGCCGACGGCGCCACCGGCTCCGCGCCGACCTTCTCCGCGTACGACCACCACTACGCGCTGGTGGTGGTGGAGGGGCTCACCCCGGACCACGCCACCACCTACGAGGTGCTGGTCGACGACGAGCTGGTCTGGCCGGCGGCCCGCGACGGGTTCCCGCCCAGCGTGATCCGGACCAGGGCGGCCGACGACCGGGACCAGCCGGTCAGCCTGATCTTCGGGTCGTGCCGGGAGACCACCCAGCACAACACCACCCGACGGCTGCCCCCGGACGCGCTGGACGCGTACGCCCGGCGGTTGATGGCCGCGCCCGACCCGGACGACCTGCCCGACCTGCTGGTGCTGCTCGGTGACCAGGTCTACGCCGACGTCACCTCGCCCACGGTCCGGCGGCTGCTCAAGCGGCGTCGGCGGCGGCCGAAGGACGCCCCGGCCGACCAGGTGGTCAGCTTCGACGAGTACACCAAGCTCTACCTGGAGTCGTGGCGCGACCCGGAGATCCGCTGGCTGCTCTCCACCGTGCCGAGCGTAATGATCTTCGACGACCACGAGGTGATCGACGACTGGAACACCTCCCAGTCGTGGCGGGCCGACATGCGGCAGCAGGCCTGGTGGGCCGAGCGGATCCGCAGCGGCCTGGCCTCGTACTGGGTCTACCAGCACCTGGGCAACCTGGCCCCGGACGAGATCGCCGCCGACCCGCTCTACGCCAAGGTGGTCGCCGCCGAGGACGCCACCGACGTGCTGCGCGAGTTCGGCGAGCGGGTCGACAAGGAGGCCGACGAGGCGCACGACACCGAACGCTGGCGGGCCGTGCAGTACCAGTGGAGCTACGCGCTGGACCTGGGCCGCACCCGGCTGGTCATGCTGGACAACAGGTGCAGCCGGGTGCTCGAACCGGGCGGTCGGGCGATGCTGCCGGCCGGCGAGTGGTCCTGGTTCCTGGACCGGGCCCACGGGGTCTACGACCACCTGGTGATCGGCGCGTCGCTGCCCTGGCTGCTGCCGCCGGGCATCCACCACGTGGAGGCGTGGAACGAGAAGCTGGCCGACTCCGGCCGGCCGTGGGTCGCCGGGCTGGCCGAGAAGCTGCGCCGGGCGCTGGACCTGGAGCACTGGGCCGCGTTCCGCCGCTCGTTCGACGCCCTCGGGGCGCTGTTCGTGCGGCTGGGCAGCGGCGCCCCGGGCACCCCGGGGGACCGGGTCGGCGCGGGGCCCGCGTACCCGGCGCCGGCGTCGATCAGCGTGCTCTCCGGCGACGTGCACCACTCGTACGTGGCGCGGGCCCGGTTCGACGACCCGGCGGTGCGTACCCCGGTGCACCAGCTCACCTGCTCGCCGATCCACAACCAGGTGCCGGCGGCGATGCGCCCGTTGATGAAGCTGGGCTGGAGCGCGGGGCCGGCGGCGGCCACCCGGGCGCTGGCCCGCTCCGCCGGGGTACGCCGCCCCACGGTGCGCTGGAAGAAGCTCGCCGGCCCGTACTTCGGCAACGCGGTGAGCACGCTGCGCCACACCGGGCGGGAGGCGGTGGTGCTGATCGAGGGCACCACCAGCGACGGGCACCTGCGTGAGGTGGCCCGACAGCGGCTCTCCTCGGCGAAGTGACCCGCGCCACGTACCCTCGGTGCCGTGGACGATCATCTGCCGGAGACGCTGCGCGTGCTGGAGCACGAACTGACCGCGCTGCTCCGCCGGGGCCGGGCGCTGTCCTGGGAGATCGCCCGGGAGGTGCACCCCAACCTGGAGCCCAACGCGTACGGCCTGCTGTTGTGGTTGCGCCGGTCCGGGTCGACCCGGTTGACCGACCTGGCCGTGCAGCTCGGCATCGGTAAGGGCACGTTGAGCCGGCAGATCCAGGGGCTGGAGGCGTTGGGCCTGGTGCGCCGCGACCCGGACCCGGTCGACCGGCGGGCGGCGCAGCTGCGGCTGACCGAGGAGGGCACCCGGCGTTTCGACGCGGCCCGGTCGGCCCGGATGGACCAGATCAACCGGTCGATGGAGACCTGGCCGAAGCGGGACGTCGAGGAGTTCGCCCGCCTGATGCACCGGTTCAACGAGACCTTCTGAGCCCCGTGGTGCCCCGGGGACGGGGGAATAGAGCCTTGTCACGTCCGGTTGTTGCTTGAGGCAACGAACGCTTACGGTTGCCCGAGGCACCCTTTTCACCACCAGCGGAGGCAGCGACGATGACCCAGGCGACAGCGCCCACCCGGGCGACCGGCGTCGAGATGACCCACCGGCAGATCCTGGAGGCCCTCTCCGGACTGCTGCTGGGCATGTTCGTCGCGATCCTCTCCTCCACGGTCGTCTCCAACGCGCTGCCGCGGATCATCACCGAGCTCAAGGGCGGCCAGTCCGCCTACACCTGGGTGGTCACCTCGACCCTGCTGGCGACCACCGCGACCACCCCGATCTGGGGCAAGCTCGCCGACCTGACGAGCAAGAAGATCCTGGTCCAGCTCTCCCTGGCCATCTTCGTGCTGGGCTCCGTGCTGGCCGGCCTGTCCCAGTCCACCGAACAGCTCATCGCCTGCCGGGTGCTCCAGGGCGTCGGGGCCGGCGGCCTCACCGCCCTGGCCCAGGTGATCATGGCGACGATGATCGCGCCCCGCGAGCGCGGCCGGTACAGCGGCTACCTCGGCGCGGTGATGGCCCTCGGCACCATCGGCGGCCCGCTGATCGGCGGCGTCATCGTCGACACCGACTGGCTCGGCTGGCGCTGGTGCTTCTACGTCGGCGTGCCGTTCGCCGTCGCCGCCCTGGTGGTGCTCCAGAAGACCCTGCACCTGCCGGTCGTCAAGCGGCAGGTCAAGATCGACTGGTGGGGCGCCACCCTGATCACCGCCGCCGTGTCGCTGCTGCTGATCTGGGTCACCCTGGCCGGCGACAAGTACGACTGGCTCTCCTGGCAGACCGCCGTCATGGTCACCGGCGCGATCGCGCTCGGCGTGCTCGCCGTCCGGGTGGAGAACCGGGCCAGCGAGCCGATGATCCCGCCCCGGCTGTTCCGCAACCGCACCATCACTCTCGCCGTCGTGGCCAGCATCGCCGTCGGTGTCGGGATGTTCGGCGCCTCGGTCTTCCTCGGCCAGTACTTCCAGATCAGCCGGGGCGAGAGCCCGACCATGTCCGGCCTGATGACCATGCCGATGATCCTCGGCCTGCTGGTCTCCTCCACCGTCGTCGGCCGGATCATCACCAACACCGGCCGCTGGAAGCGCTACCTGGTCGCCGGCTCCGCCCTGCTCACCGCCGGCTTCGCGCTGATGGGCACGATCCGCTACGACACCCCGTACTGGCACCTCGCGATCTACATGGCGCTGATCGGCCTCGGGCTCGGCATGACCATGCAGAACCTCGTCCTGGCCGTGCAGAACACCGTCGGCACCCACGAACTCGGCGCGGCCAGCTCGGTGGTGGCGTTCTTCCGCAGCCTCGGCGGCGCGGTCGGCGTGTCCGTGCTCGGCGCGGTCCTCGGCCACCGGGTCAAGGACTACATCGCCGACGGCCTGACCGCGCTGGGCATCCCGGCCGGCGGCGCGGGCGACGGCGGCGTGCTGCCGAACGTGCACACCCTCCCCGGCCCGATCCGGGTCGTGGTGGAGAGCGCCTACGGCCACGGCGCCGGCGACATCTTCCTGGCCGCCGCCCCGTTCGGGCTGATCTCCCTGATCGCGGTCCTGTTCATCAAGGAGATCCCGCTGCGGCGGCACAACGGGGACCCGCTGACCGAGACCGTCGCGCAGGAGTCCGCCGTCGCCGCGGGCGGCGGGGCGGCGGTGGTCCGCACCGGGACCCGGGACTGACCGGTGGGCACCCCCGTCGAGCGTGAGCAGTACGGCCCGCAGGCCCGCCCGCTGGAGTTCGAGCGGGGCACCGACGGGCCCCGGGTGGTGCTGGTCGGGGTCGACGGCAGCCGGACCTCGCTGCGGGCCGCGTCGTACGCGGCGGGGCTGGCCCGCCGGCAGCGCGCCGGGCTGGTGGTGGTCTTCGTCAGCGCCCCGGCCGGCTACGCCTCCCTCATGCCGGGGGTGGTGGCCGGGGCGGTCCAGCAGACCCACGACGAGTTGGCCGACGAGCTGCGGCAGGAGTGCCGCCGGGGCGCGGAGGAACTGGGCCTGCCGGTGACGTTCCTGTGCCGGCGCGGGGACGCGTACGCCGAGTTGCGGGCGGCGGCCGACGAGTCCCGGGCGGACCTGGTGGTGGTCGGCTCCTCCGAGCAGGCCGGGCACCGGCTGGTCGGTTCCGTCGCCACCCGCCTGGTCCGCACCGGCCGCTGGCCGGTCCTCGTCGTCCCCTGACCGGGAACGGGGACCGGGAAGTGTCGGACCGGTGGGCGAGGATGACCGGCATGACCTGGCGCGCACCGGAGATCACCCGGACCCCGGAACTTCCCGTCGGCGACGAACGGCCCATGCTGGAGAGCTGGCTCGACTACCACCGGCAGACCCTGCTGCTCAAGTGCGCCGGGCTGACCGCCGAGCAGTTGCGCACCCCGAGCGTGGAGCCGTCCGGGCTGACCCTGCTCGGCCTGGTCCGGCATCTCGGCGAGGTGGAGACCTGGTGGTTCCGGGAGAACTTCGCCGGGCAGCAGGTCGACTACCCGTACTACACCCCCGACGATCCGGACGCCGACCTCGACGTGAGCCACGCCGACGCCGAGGCCGACCTCGCCACCTACCACCGGCAGGTCGAGCTGGCCCGGGCCGCCACCGTCGGCCGCTCGCTCGACGAGACGTTCACCGAGGTCGGCCCCCAGCGGCGGACCTTCAGCCTGCGCTGGGTCTACCTGCACATGATCGAGGAGTACGCCCGGCACAACGGCCACGCCGACCTGATCCGGGAACGCCTCGACGGCGTCACCGGCGAGTGACCTCGCCGCCCGGCCGGGCCCGGCGTCAGCGGGCCAGCGCCGCCCGCAGGTAACGCAGCCCCTCCGGCCCGCTCCACCGGTACGCCGACAGCCCGGCCGCCCGCGCCCCCCGGATCGCCCAGTCCTCGTCGTCGACGAAGAGCACCCGCGCGGGCGGGGTCTCCAGGGCGGCGCAGGCCGCCTGGAAGTACTCCTTCGCCGGCTTGTGCACCCCGACGACCGAGGAGTTGACCACCACGTCCAGCTCACCGACCAGGCCCAGCTCGGCGAGGTCGGTGTCGAGCAGGTCGGTGGCGTTGGTGCCGAGCCCGACCCGGATGCCGTTGGCCCGTGCCTCGCGGACGAAGGCCAGCACGTCGGCGTCGACCTCGCCCCGGTAGCGCTGCCACTGCTCCACCGCCGCCCGCGCCCGGTCCGGGCCGACCGACTCGCTCAGCGCGTCGGCCACACTGGACATCCAGTCGGCGTGGCTGACCTGCCCGGTCAGCACCGGTTGCAGCCGCCCCCAGTGCATGGCGATCTCGCCGAGCACCCCGGCGGCGAGGCCGTACTCCTGTTCGACGGCGGCGGCCACCGCCGGGTCCCAGTGCCGCAGCACGCCGTCGAAGTCGAGCAGGAGCGCCGTCGGCCGTTCCCGTGCCACTACTGATTCTCCTCGTGTCCGTCGGACCGCTCGGCGTCGGTCCGGTTGAGCCGTTGGCTGATCACCTGGGTGACCCCGCTGCGCATGGTCACGCCGTAGAGCGCGTCGGCGATCTCCATGGTCCGCTTCTGGTGGGTGATGACGATCAGCTGGCTCTTCTCCCGCAACTGGGCCAGCAGGGTGATCAGACGGCCCAGGTTCACGTCGTCGAGGGCCGCCTCCACCTCGTCCATGATGTAGAACGGGCTGGGCCGGGCCCGGAAGATCGCCACCAGCATCGCCACGGCGGTCAACGACCGCTCGCCGCCGGAGAGCAGCGACAGCCGTTTGATCTTCTTGCCGGGCGGCCGGGCCTCCACCTCCACACCGGTGGTGAGCAGGTCGTCGGGTTCGGTAAGGATCAACCGGCCCTCACCGCCGGGGAACAGGACCGTGAAGACCTGCTCGAACTCGCGGGCGGTGTCGGCGAACGCGCTGGCGAAGACCTCCAGGATGCGCTCGTCGACATCCTTGACCACGGTGAGCAGGTCACGCCGGGTGGCCTTGAGATCCTCCAACTGCTCGGAGAGGAACTTGAAGCGCTCCTCCAGGGCGGCGAACTCCTCCAGCGCGAGCGGGTTGACCTTGCCGAGCAGGGCCAGCTCCCGTTCCGCCTTGGCGGCCCGCTTCTCCTGCACCGGCCGCTCGTAGCGGACCGGCTCGGGCACCGGCAGGCCGTCGCGTTCGGCCGCCGCCACGTCCACCGGGGTCGGCGGGACGGGCTGCGCCGGGCCGTACTCGGCGACCAGGGTCTCCACGTCCAGGCCGAAATCCTCGGCGGCCTTCGCCTCCAACTGCTCGATGCGCAGCCGCTGCTCGGCGCGGGCCACCTCGTCCCGGTGCACCTGGCTGGTCAACCGCTCCAGCTCCGCGCCGAGCCGCTTCGCCGCGCCGCGTACCTCCTGGAGTTCCGCCTCCCGGGCGGCGCGTTCCCGGGCGACCGCGTCGCGGTGCTCCTCGGCCCGCGCGATCGAGGTGCCGAGCCGGGTCAGCGCCTCGCGGGCCCCGCCGACCACGGCGCGGGCGATCGCCGCGCCCCGGGTCCGGGCCGCCCGCCGCGCCGCCGCCCGCTCCCGGGCCGCCCGCTCGGCGGTGGCCTGCCGGGCCAGCGAGTCGGCCCGGCCGGCGATCGAGGCGACCCGCTCCTCGGCGGTACGCACCGCGAGGCGGACCTCCATCTCGTTCTGCCGGGCCCGGGGCACCATCGCGGCGAGCTGGTCCCGGTCCTCGGTGGAGGGTTCGGCGTCGATCGGGGTGTCCTCGGCGAGCCGGAGCCGCTCGGCCAGCTCGGCGAGGGCGGTCAGGTCGCGTTCCCGGGCCGCCTCGGCGCGGGACCGGCTCTCGCCGAGCCGGTCGGTCTCCGCCTTCGCCGACCGGGCCGCCGCGCCCAGCTCGGCCAGCCGGCGGGCGGCGGCGTTACGGTGGCTCTCCGCCTCCCGCTTGGCGGCGGCGGCGTGCTGCACCGCCTCCTTCGCGGCGGCCACCCCGGCGCGGGCGTCGACGAGTTGCCCGCGCAGTTCGGCGGCCGTCCGCTCGGCGGTCTGCCGGTTGGTCCGGGCCTCCTCCACGGCGGCCTGCACCTCGATGAAGCTGGCCGCCTTGGCCGACCCGCCGGCCGCCGCGTACGCCCCGACCACGTCACCGTCCGGGGTGACCGCGCGCAGCTCCGGGTTGCCGGCGACCAGCTCGGCGGCGGCGGCGAGGTCGTCGACCAGCGCCACGTCGCGCAACGCCCGGTGTACGGCGGGACGCAGCTCGGGGGCGCACTCGACCAGGTCCGGAGCCCACCGGGCGCCGGTCGGCAGCCGGGGGCGCAACGCGTCGGCGGAGCCGGTCATGCCGGGGCCGGCGGGGCTGCCGACCAGCAGGCCGGCCCGGCCGGCATCGGAGATCTTCAGCAGCCGCATCGCCTCGACGGCCTCGTCGACGCCGGTGACCGCGACCG